>CAYRUW010000330.1:0-1525 GCA_964427465.1 uncultured Diaminobutyricimonas sp. | reverse complement strand
CTCGAAGTCGCCTCGGTGACATGCCGCACGTCTTCGGCACCCAGACCGTGCCCGATCATCGCCTGCCCCGCAATTGCGTACGCGTCCAGTACGAAGGCGAGAGTCGCGAACACGGTCATCGCAACCTGGAGCGTCGCGAGTTCGGTGACGCCGAGCCCCGTGCCGACATACACCGTGGCGACCATCGCGACCCGGAGGCTCGCGGTGCGCAAGAGCAGCCATCCGCCGGCCGTCGCGGCCCCGGTGACCCCGGCAAGTCCGGGCCGGAGCCGGGCACCTGTACTCGCTGCGGCCCGGAGCGCCATGAAGATGTAGACCACGGCCATTCCCCACTGGGCAACGACTGTGCCCGCTGTGGAACCGCCGATGCCCCAGCCGAACCCGTAGATGAAGAGGGCGTTGAGCGCGGCGTTGGCGGCGAACCCGATGACGGCGACCACAAGTGGCGTGAGTGTGTCCTGGAGTCCGCGCAACAGCCCGGTCGCGGCGATCACGAGCAGCATCCCGGGGAGTCCCCAAAGCGAGACCTCCAGATATACGACCGCGCCGCGCGCCACCGCCTCCGGCGCACCGAACGAGGCGACGATCGGATGCACCGCGACCGAGCCGACGAGGGCGAGCACGATGCCGGTGAACAGGGCCAGCCACATCCCGTCGATTCCGGCGCTGATCGCCCCGGGGCGATCGCCAGCGCCGAGCCGTCGGGCAACAGTGGGCGTAGTCGCGTAGGCGAGGAAGATGAGCAGGCCGACCACGGTCTGCAGGATCGTGGTTGCAATGCCGAGCGCCGCGAGCGGTTCTGCGCCGAGATGGCCGACGAGCGCGGTGTCGGTCAGCAGGAACAGTGGCTCCGCGACCAGGGCACCGAGCGCCGGGACCGCGAGCCTGAATATCTCCCGATCCACTGCCCGCACCGGAATATGGTGTCATGTTCGAGCCGGCGAGACGGTCCGGGCACGCTCGGCACGAAGGCACGACTTCGAGGGTCGCCACGGTCTCGGCGACCCAGCTGCCGGGCTGCGGGGCGGTGCCGGCGGCTGCGGGTGCCGGCGCGCGAGCGCTTAGGCTGTCGAGCATGAGTCCAGCCGCATCCGGTTCCGGAATCCTGCTCGACGAACTCGACCCGGCGATCCGGCCGCAAGACGATCTGTTCCGGCATGTCAACGCGAAATGGATCGAGCGCACGCCCATCCCGGCCGACAAGGCCAGATACGGCTCATTCCTCGTGCTCGCCGAAGAAGCGGAGCAAGCGGTGCGCGAGATCGTCGAAGACGCCCGGGATGCTCAAGCGGGCACCGAAGAGCGCAAGCTCGGCGACCTCTACTCGAGCTTCATGGACGAAGAGCGAATCGAACAGCTCGGCGCGGAACCGATCCGCGATTCGCTCGCCGAGATCGACTCGGTCGCCGGCATCGTCGATCTCGCGTCATTGCTCGGCCGTCTCGAACGCGGCGCCGTCGGCGGGTTCGTACAGTTGTTCGTCGACAACGACCCGGGCGATCCGGACCGCTACCTCGTGTTCGCC
>CAYRUW010000329.1:0-1525 GCA_964427465.1 uncultured Diaminobutyricimonas sp. | reverse complement strand
CGCATCGATGACCGCGACCGCGGCCGCGCATGCAAGCGGGTTGCCACCGTAGGTGCCGCCGAGGCCGCCGACGTGCGGCGCATCCATGATCTCGGCCCGGCCGGTCACCGCGGAGAGCGGCAGCCCGCCGGCGATACCCTTCGCAGTTGCGATCAGATCGGGCACTATCCCTTCGTGCTCACTGGCGAACATGCGCCCTGTGCGAGCGAATCCGGTTTGCACCTCGTCCGCGATGAAGACGACGCCGTGCTCGCGCGCCCATGCTGCAATAGCGGGTAGGAACCCCTCCGCCGGCACGACGAATCCGCCTTCGCCCTGGATTGGTTCGGCGATGATCGCCGCCAGATTCTGTGCCCCGATCTGCTTCTCGATCTGAGCTATGGCGCGTTGGGCGGCTTGCGCGCCGCCCAATCCCCCGTCCCGATAGGGATAGGAGAACGGCATCCGGTAGATCTCGGGCGCGAACGGCCCGAACCCGTCCTTGTACGGCTGGTTCTTGGCAGTGAGCGCCATGGTCAAATTGGTGCGACCGTGGTAGGCGTGATCGAAGGCCACTACGGCCTGCCTGCCCGTGTAATGGCGAGCAATCTTCACGGCGTTTTCGACAGCTTCGGCCCCGGAATTGAACAAGGCGGTGCGCTTGCGGTGGTCACCGGGGGTGATCCGATTGAGCGCGTCCGCGACGTCGACATACGAGTCGTAGGGCGCAATCATGAAGCAGGTATGGGTGAACTGCTTCAACTGGCGACTCACGGCCTCGACCACCCGTGGGTTCGAGTTCCCGACGCCGGTGACTGCGATGCCCGAGCCCAGATCGATGAGCGAATTGCCGTCGGCGTCGATGACCACTCCCCCACCCGCCGCTACCGCTGCGATCGGTACGGAGTGCCCCACGCCTCGGGCCACGGCCTCGGACTTGCGTGCGAGCAGGGCCTGAGAGCGGGGCCCGGGTATCGCCGTGACGAGGCGACGTTGCTGGGCCAAGTCGGGCCCTCCGACGATGCTGGATGCAGGGGAATCTGTGAGCGTCATACCGAGATGCTAGGTCCCTTGCCCTTGAGACGCGCACGACACGGTGTACAGTGTCGACACGTTCATTGGACATCGCTTACATCTCGTCCATCCCATTGTCTCGTCGTCCGAGGAGGACTCTTGCCGCCAAGTCTGCGCACATTGCTGGAACGGCATGAGCTTCGCCTACGACTGCTCAGCGACGAGGCCGAGCTTGCGCCCGGAGCGCTCGACGAGCCCGTGCAGTGGGTGCACAGCTCCGACCTGATCGACCCGACACCGTTCCTCGATGAGCAGCAACTGCTGCTCACCACGGGCACGCAGTTCGAGGCCGGTCACGATGACCCGCGGACCGCAGACGACTATGTGGGAAGGCTTCGGGCACGCCGCCTAACCGGAGTCGGGTTCGGCAACGAAGTGATCCGGTCGGGCCCGCCGGAGTCGCTCATCGCCGCATGCCGACGGCACGGGATTCCACTGTGACGTACAACTTGTCCCGGGGTCATCCCGAAAG
>CAYRUW010000328.1:0-1532 GCA_964427465.1 uncultured Diaminobutyricimonas sp. | reverse complement strand
TGGACCGACACCTAATAACTAAGTTACGCTCTCCACGTAACTTAGTTATACGAATGCACGAGTGAGGAGCCCAGAATGACCCATACCAATGTGCGCGTGCCGGTGCTGGCCGCGATCGCCGTCATATCCGGCACAGCGTTGCTTGCCGGCTGCAGTGCAACGGATTCGCTAGCCGAACCGCGAACCCCCGCCCGGGTGATGAGCGGGTGGGAGCCGCGATTGCCGGACCACGTACTCGAGTTCGGCAGTGCCGACTTCGAGTACGGCGGTGACTTCCCGCCAAGCATGGAGCTGGATGCGTATGGCTGCGACGGACCCAACGTCCGTCCCGAACTCCACTGGGGCAACCTGCCAGAGGGTACCGAAAGCGTGGTCCTCACGCTGACGGCCGAAGGTGGAGGTCCGATCGACCGGTGGCTGCTTTTCGACGTTCCACCGGAGATCGCGCATATGCCCGCGAGCGGCGACAACCCCGACTTCGGCACCGCCGGCGTCAACAGTCTCGGCATGGTCACGAGTCTCGGTCCCTGCAGTCTCGAAGGCGAGACCTGGGAGTTGTGGTTCACGATCTACGCTCTCGACACCGAACTCGGGCTGAGACGCGGGGCGAGCCTGTCAAGCGTTCAGGAAGCCGGTGCAGGGCACGTGCTGGCGGCGGCCGAGCTCAAAGGCCACCACTCGTATCGCGAGGAATAGGCTCCTTCGCCGTCAAGGCGTCGACTAGCGTTTGCACTGCACGTGCGTATCGCCGGCCGGCCGTCTCGACATCGGTTCCAGGGCCGGCAAGATGCAGCATGACGTGCCCGTGCAGTGTCGCCCAGAGCAAATGCGCGCTCTCGGCCGCTTCCTCGAGGCTCGATCCTGGGCCGAGCAGGGCGGAGACTCGCTGCACGAGATCGTCGAAGCCGGCTGTTGCTTCGGCGCGCGCCTCGGCTGACGGCGAGAACCTGCCCTTCGCCCCGGCGAACATGAACAGGTAGCGCGTCGGGTTCTGCAGTGCCCACTGCCAGTAGTGCTGCGTCGCCGCTCGCACGCGTGAGCGGGCTCCCTGCGCGGTGTCCGGCCAGGTTCGGTCGTCTTGACCGACGTATTCCCGGAAGCTGTTGAACCCGCCTATGTAGATCGCCTCGAGTAGGCCGTCCTTGCCGCCGAACCACGTGTAGATGCCGGTGGTGGAGCAATCGGATGCGGCCGCCACCGCCCGGACGGTGAGTCCGGATTCGCCGTTCACGGCGAGCAGGCGAACCGCTTCGTCCAGGATCCGCTCGCGCTGCTGTGCCGGTTCGGTCATCGGTTCAACCGTATGGGCAGATGCGCCGCGCGCGGCGATTCGGTCATGCCGGTTCTCGGTGGCGGGGTTAGATTCGAGGAGTTCTTGAACGTTCCCGGGGTCGGCCTCGCCGCGCGGTTGGCAGCGCCGACGGGCCTGACTGCTGGGAATCCGACCCGCTCGTTGTTACTGTTGATGCTGTTGATTTTGTGACTGACGTGACACGGCATGGGGGAGCACGGAGTCCGAAGATGAGCGTGAA
>CAYRUW010000327.1:929-1541 GCA_964427465.1 uncultured Diaminobutyricimonas sp. | reverse complement strand
GGAGGCGCTGAAACAGAAGTGGGTCAACGCGACCAAGGGCAACCGAGAACCCCTCGTGCTGCCCAAGGTGGATGCGACGCAGGTCTCGATCAATCCGGATGATTCGCAGTTCATCGACCTGATGCGCTGGATCGTCGAAGAATCGTGCCGGTTCTGGCGGGTGCCCCCGTCAATGGTGTACGGGGCGACATCTGGCCAGAACGTGACCTACTCGAACGCCTCCCAGGCGGACCTGCACTACCTGAAGTACTCCCTCGACCCGTATCTGGTGCGGATCGAGCGCGCCCTGTCGAAGCTCATCAACCGGCCCCAGGTGGTCCGGTTCAACCGCTCCGCGCTGCTGCGTAGCGACGTGACGACCCGCAACGCGGTGTACGACAAGCGGCTGCGCAACAAGACGCTCACCGTCAACGAGGTCCGTTCCCTCGAAGACGAACAGCCCTTCAGCGATCCCTCATTCGACGAGCCCGGCGTGCCGGGCGGTGCTGACCCGCAAACCCCACCGGAGGCGGCGCAATGAACACGCTCACCGACAACCTGTCGCGCGCTCGCCTAATCGGCGAGGCCGCGGCCTTCCGGGCTGATGACGGCGACGGCCGAACCCTGTTCGGG
>CAYRUW010000327.1:0-919 GCA_964427465.1 uncultured Diaminobutyricimonas sp. | reverse complement strand
CCTCTCGCGCGCCGCCGCGATCCGCGCGGCCACCGATGGCGACGGGCGGACCTTGTTCGGGCACTTCTCGGTGTTCAACACCTGGTACGAGGTCAACTCCCTGTGGGAGGGCAACTTCCTGGAGCGCATCGCGCCCGGTGCGTTCAAGCGCACGATGGAGGAGCGGCGGGATCAGATCAAGGTCCTGTACGACCACGGCAACGACCCGATGCTCGGCAACAAGCCGTTGGGCGCCCTGCGGGAACTGAAGGAAGACGAGACGGGCGGCTTCTACGAAGTCGGCTTGTCGGACACCTCCTACAACCGCGACATGATCATCCCCCTGTTGCGGGATGGGCTGCTGGGTGCAAGCTTCCGGTTCCGGGTGCGGGCCGAGGAATGGGTCGACGAACCCGACCCGTCCGAGGCCAATCCGCGGGGTCTACCCGAGCGGACCATCAAGGACACGGACCTGTACGAACTCGGCCCAGTGACCTTCCCCGCCAACCCCGCCGCCGACGCGGCGCTGCGCTCGACAACCGACGAGTTCCTCGAGCGCATGCTTTCCGACCCGCTGTTCGTGGCCCGCTTCGCGGAGCGCACGTCACCTCGAGCTGCGGAGAACCTACTTGCCTCGCTGCCGTCCCACGGACGCAGCAAGGACGCCCTGAAGGGCTCGACCCACGGTCAGCGCGAGGGCATTGGCGCAGCCACAAGGCTGCGTCTCGCTGAAGCCAAGGCGCTGAGCCTCGGCTGACCCAAGAAACGGAGGTCGCGCCATGTTGGAGCGACTCAAGAAGCAGCTCGCCGAGCTGCTCGAAAAGCGTGCCGCCGCGCACGCCACGATGGAACGCAGCGCCTCGGTAGCGGTCGATGAGAACCGCGACATGACCGAGGACGAGGGCGAAAAGTTCGCGGTCATCGAGGCGAACCCGAAGGC
>CAYRUW010000326.1:0-1576 GCA_964427465.1 uncultured Diaminobutyricimonas sp. | reverse complement strand
TTCAACGATCGACGTGCTCGCATGACAAGGCAAGGAGACGAAAATGCCGGTTGACTCGGTGACCGCGACGGGGCACGCCGGTGCGGTTCAGCGCACCCCGAAGCAAGTCATGGACGGCGAGGTCTTCATGTCGCTGCTGGTCGCGCAATTGCGCAACCAGGACCCGTCCTCGCCCATGGACACCAATCAGATGATCGCCCAGACCACCCAACTGGCGATGATGGAACGCCTGACCGAACTGGCGGTCACCTCGAGCGACAGTTTCGCGCTCGAAGTTCGCACGGCGGCCGCCGCCCTGATCGGCCGAGAGGTCAGCTATGCAGGGCAGGCCGGCGAAACCGTCACCGGCCTCGTCTCAGCCGTCTCCTTCGCCGGCGACATCCCCATCGTCACCGTCGACGGCGTGGCAGTCGCACTCGACCGGATCGCCGGGATCTCCGGCGCCTGACAAACCTGTTCAACCACCGAAAGGCTAAAACTCATGCTTCGTTCGCTCTACTCCGGAATCTCCGGCCTCCGCTCGCACCAGACCATGCTCGACGTGACCGGCAACAACATCGCGAACGTCAACACCTCGGGGTTCAAGGCGTCGACCGTCCGGTTCCAGGACACGCTTTCGCAACTCACCCAGGGGGCTGCGGGGCCGCAAGCGGAGGTCGGCGGCACCAACCCGGCCCAGGTCGGCCTGGGCGTGCAACTGGCGGGGATCTCCACCGACTTCACGCAAGGTTCCGCCCAGCCGACCGGTCGCGGCTCTGACCTCATGATCTCGGGCAACGGTTTCTTCATCACCTCGCTCGGCGGGCAGACCTTGTACACCCGGGCGGGCGCGTTCGATTTCGACGCTCAAGGCCGTCTCGTCACACCCGACGGCGCCATCGTGCAGGGCTGGGTCGCCGTGGGGGGCGTGATCGATGAGGACGGGCCGCTCGGCCACATCTCGCTGCCGCAGCAAGCCGTGGCACCCGCCATCGAGACGACTGCAGCATCCGTGGCGGGCAACCTGCCGGCGGATGCCGAAGCGGGACTGCAGCTCATCCGCGACATCGACATCTTCGACGCCGCCGGGAACTCGCGGACCCTGACCCTCACGTTCGAGAACACCGGACCGGGCGCCTGGGAGCTCTCGGGCACCGACGGAACCACCAATTTCGGACCCACGGCACTGGCATTCGACGCGAACGGGACGTACACCGGTCCGGCCGCATTCGCCTTCCCCGGCATCGATGTGGACCTTTCCGGCCTGACCGGCTTCGCCGACCTGACCACGGTCTCGATCGCAGGTCAGAACGGTCGCGCGGCAGGCGAGCTGAGCTCGTACACCCTGGGCGAAGACGGCACACTCTCTGGTTCGTTCAGCAACGGCGCTTCCGAAGTGCTCGGTCGCATCGCGCTCGCTAGCTTCGTGAACCCCGGTGGACTGGAGAAGGCCGGGTCGTCCGCATACCGCGCGACCTTCAATTCGGGTGCCGCCGAGGTGGGAGCTGCCGGCTCCGGTGGGCTCGGCCTGCTCGTGAGCGGTGCGATCGAGATGTCGAACGTCGACCTGTCGCAGGAGTTCACGAACCTCATCGTC
>CAYRUW010000325.1:0-1583 GCA_964427465.1 uncultured Diaminobutyricimonas sp. | reverse complement strand
GCAGGTCGAGCGATTGTTCCGTCCGAACGACGCGTTGGAACAGGTCGGCGATCCCGCGAAATTGCGATCGGAATTGGGCTGGGGGCCCAGCGTGGACTTCGAGGACATGGTGCAAGCGATGGTGGAGGCGGATCTGTCAGCGGAAGGCGTGACCGGCCGGGCACGGGACGTCGAGTGAGCGTGCTCGTCGAGGCTCGCCGTTCGAGCGCGGGCAAGGTGCAAGGGATGAGTTCCGTCCCCGATCGCGCGGCACTGATAGTGAGCGTCGTGTTCGGCGTGGCCGCGTTGCTTGCGGCGTTCGGCGTGATGCACTGGTGGCTCTTCGTGCCGCTCGCTGCGCTAGCGGTGGTGGCCACTTGGCGAGTGCTGCCGCAAGCGCTGCCGGCCGAGTCCCAGGCGCACGGTCGCGGTGCACTGATCGCCGTGGTTCTCGCCGCGGTCTGGTTTGTCGTCCAATTGCCGTTCGCGGCCGAGTACCTCGTCGCGACGCGCGATCCGGGTATCTACATGCTCAGCGGTGCGGTCATCGCCCACACCGGCGGTTCCCCGATCGACGTTGGTCAGGCGGCGACGCTCGCGCAGAGCATGCCCGGCCTGAGCGAGAAGCTCGGCGCGTTCGGCAGCGCGGACGGCGCGACGATCAGGCTGCAGGGCAGCAACGGATTCCCTGCCTTGCTCGCAATCGGATACTGGATCGCCGGCGTCCAAGGGGCGATGATCGTCAACCTCGTGATCGGCGCAATCGGGCTGCTGGCCGTCTATGCGCTCGCGCGGCGGATCGTCGGGGCTTACTGGGCGATTGTTCCGAGCGTTCTGCTCGGCATCGCCATGCCGTACGTGTACCTGGCGCGTGCGACCTACACCGAGGTGCTCGCGGCTTTGCTGCTCGTGGCGGCCTCGACGTGGATCATCAGCGCCTTCGGCACTCGCCGGCTGTCGGACTTCGCGGTCGCCGGAGCCCTGTTCGGCGCGGCAGGGCTCACTCGTGTGGACGGTGCACTGGGTTTCGCTGGGGCCCTTTTCGGATTGATCGTCGTTGTCGTGGGGGTGGGGCGTCGTTCCGGCGACCGGGAGTTGCGCTGGCGCGTGCTGCTTTTCGTCGCGGCCGGCTGGGCGGCACTGGGACTCGGGATCGTCGATCTGCTGCTGAACAACCCGCGATACCTCCACGATCTGGGTTCGCTCCCGCAGCAATTGTGGCTGTTCACGGGCGCCCTGACCCTCGTTCTCGTGGCCTTGTGCGTGTCCGGTCTTGCCCAGCGGGAGTTGACGCTCGATCGTGGCCGGCGTCCGACAGCGATCGTCGCAACGGCGGTGCTCGCGCTGCTCTTCGTGTTCTGGTTTTCGAGGCCGTGGTGGATGGTCAACCACAACATCAAGACTGCTCCCTACCAGAATGCGATCGCGGGGTTGCAGAACCAGGATGGGTTGCCGCTGGACCCGTCGAGGAGCTATGACGAATATTCGTTGTGGTGGTTCGGCTGGTACTTCGGCTGGGTCTTTCTCGGACTGGCCGCGATCGGGATGTGCATGTGGTTGCGCCGCTCGATCCTCGATCGTGAACCCGGGAACGTTGTGGTGCT
>CAYRUW010000324.1:0-1590 GCA_964427465.1 uncultured Diaminobutyricimonas sp. | reverse complement strand
GCGCTTCGCCGTTGTGTCGTGCGCGTTCCAGCAGTGCCGGCAGCGATCCCATGTTGTGGGTGCCGAACACGACGTCGACCCAGGGCGCCTTCTCGAGGATGGTCGATTTGTCTTTCTGGGCCAGGCAGCCGCCGACGGCGATCTGCATACCGGCGTGCTCTTTCTTGACATGGGCGAGGTGGCCGAGGTTGCCGTACAGCTTGTTGTCGGCGTTCTCGCGCACGGCGCACGTGTTGATCACGACGACATCGGCCTGGCCGCCATCCGCGCGCACGTAACCAGCGGCCTCGAGCGAACCGCTCAACCGCTCGCTGTCGTGCACGTTCATCTGGCAGCCGTAGGTACGCACTTCATAGGTGCGCGCACGGGCTCGCGCGTCGCGCTGTGTCTCAACCGCAAGTGTCATCGGCGCCCAGTTTAAGCGGTTATGCGCTTCGCGACGTCGAGACTGTGCCGCGGCGGGCTGTGCGCCGTGGGCTCACTCGAAGCGCACGCCGGAAGCACGGCCCGATTCGAGCACTTCGTCGACCACCGCTCGCACCGTTCCCGCCCCGTATCCGCGTCGTGCGAGGTAGGCGGAGAGCCGACGCTTCGCCGCCACGTGGTCAAGGGAACGCAATTGCCTTGCGCGATCGGTCGCGACGCGCAGCGCCGTCTCGAATTCGGCCTCCGCGTCGACGGTCTCGAGCGCGGCCGAGATCGCTTCCGGGTCGAGCCGCTTGCGATGCAACTCGACCGCTATCGCGGTTCGACCCAGGCCTTTGCGTTCACGAAGCCTGTGCACGAGGTCGCGTGCGAGCGCCTCGTCGTCGATGAGGCCCACGCGTTCCAGCCGCTCGAGCTCTCGTGCCACCGCTTGCGGATCGAGTCCGCGCGCGGCGAGCAAGCCCTCAAGCTCGGCCCGGGAACGGTCGCGCCGGGTCAGCGCATGCACGCTCACGTTCTGCGCCCGGCGTGCGGACTTGTCGGGTGCGAGCTCGCCCGGTTCGAGTTCGCGGTGTTCGAGTTCGCCTTGTTCGAGTACGCCTTGTTCGGGCAAGCCCGCGCCGTCGCGCACACGGCTCCGCGCGTCGATCGACCGGGCGGACGCCGATTGGCGTCCCGGCCGAACCGGATCGTCACCTGCAGGGCCGAAGCCTGGCAGGTACGTGACGGTCGCGAGCCGGTCCCCGGGTTGTGTCATGGTTTTCCGCCTCTGGCGCGCTTCCCGGCTCGTTGCTGCCCGTGCCCGGCACGCGCTTGCGCTGCATGCCGTCGTGCCGGGGAGCCGGTCCGGCCATCGCTGCGGGTGCGATCGCCGGACCGGTTCACCTGGATCAGGCCCCCGCAGCTTTGCGCGCTGCGAGCTTGTTCTCGATCGACTCGACGTTCGTGCTCGACTCGTCGGACTGCTGCGGCTGCATGCCGATGCCGAGCTTGGCGAGGAAGCCAGAGAGCGGCGGTGTGCCCGCGAGCGAAAAAATCGGTACGAGGATGAGCGCGGCGACGGCCGGGTTCGAACGGTACAGCCCGCCCAACTGGTCGAGGTCGCCGGTGCGACGCTGCCGGAGGAAAAGTCCGCTGACCAGGAACAGCGTCGTGATCACCAGC
>CAYRUW010000323.1:0-1604 GCA_964427465.1 uncultured Diaminobutyricimonas sp. | reverse complement strand
AACCTGCACGCCGAGACGATGCGGCAGATCATGAGCGTCCGGTTCGCAACCACCGAGGACCGAATCCGGGTGCTAGATCAGATCATTGCGCACGCTGAAGCCGAATCGCTCCGGCTCACCCCGGACTACGACCGCGCCGTACCCGCCCACTACATCGACGGCGAGGGCAACAGGTTCCAGCCAGTCGATCAGATCGCCTACTCCAGCCAAGACATCCTCGATGCCGAGCAGCGCCTGCTCGCGCACAGCCAGCGCACCGGCGGGCCAGCACTGGCGGCGCGGCTCGTCGCGCGGCACACCTCACGCAAGATAAGGGGTGTCCGGCTCGACCCCGACCAGGCCGTCGCCATCACCCGCATCGCCCGTTCTGGGCTGACGCTCGATCTGCTCGTCGGCCCCGCCGGTTCCGGCAAGACCACCGCGCTCCGCGCGCTCCATCGCGCATGGACAGCGGCGCACGGGCGCGACTCGGTGATCGGCCTCGCGCCGTCAGCAGCTGCCGCCGAAGTGCTCGGCGACTCGCTTGGAGTCCGGGCGGAGAACACCGCGAAGTTCCTCTACGAACACCACCACGGACGCTGGAACCTCGAAGCTGGGCAGCTCGTGCTCGTGGACGAGTCCTCCCTCGCAGGAACCCTCGCGCTCGATCGCATCGTCGAACACGCCGCCGAGGTCGGAGCCAAGGTCGTGCTCATCGGCGACTGGGCGCAACTCTCGGCGGTGGAGACGGGCGGGGCGTTCGGGATGCTCGTCCGCCACCGCGATCAGGTCCCCGAACTCACCGATGTGCGCCGCTTCGCCAACGAATGGGAGAAGACCGCCAGCCTCGGCCTACGGCACGGAAACACCGATGCGCACGACGAGTACCAGGAGCGCGCCAGACTCCTCGACGGCGACGCCGAGACGATGCTCAACAGCATCTACGAGGCATGGCGCACCGACCGCGACCAGGGCCTGCGCACACTGATGATCGCGGGCACCGGAGAGATGGTCGCCGAACTCAACGGGCGCGCCCGCGCCGATCTGATCGAAGCCGGGCGTGTCGAGGGCGAGGGCGTGAGCCTGCATGACGGCACCACCGCCGGGGTCGGGGATCTGGTGGTCACCCGGCTCAACGACCGCCGCCTGACTGTTGGCAGGACGTGGGTGAAGAACGGTGACCGCTGGCAGGTCACCCGCCGCTACGACGACGGTTCGCTCGCCGTGCGACGGCTGGGGCGAGGCGATCAGCCTCACGGCAAGGCTCTCGTGTTGCCCGCGAAGTACGTACGTGAAGAACTCGAACTCGGCTACGCCTCCACGGTTCACCGTGCCCAAGGAGCCAGCGTCGACACTGCGCACGCCCTCGTTGACCCCGAAGCGTCATCGCGGGAGTTGTTCTACGTGGCGATGACGCGCGGCAAACACCGCAACCACGCCTACGTGATCGTGCCCGACCCACACGAGGTAGAACCACATCTCGACCAGCCCGAGCCGCTGACCCTGACCGACCGGCTCGCGAAGGTACTCGCCCGAACCGACGCCGACCTCTCCGCCACCGAAACCCTGAAGCTCGAGGTAGACCGTCACGCCTCGCTGTCCACGCTGCTCGCCGAGTACGACGT
>CAYRUW010000322.1:0-1637 GCA_964427465.1 uncultured Diaminobutyricimonas sp. | reverse complement strand
GAAGGTCGCGGCGAGATTGAGGTCGTGCAGTGCGGCGAGCACCGCGCGTCCCTGGGTGGCGAGTTCGCGCAATAGCCCGAGCACGCTCAATTGCGCGGAAATGTCGAGGTGGTTGGTCGGCTCGTCGAGCAACAGCAGCGGAGTGCGTTGCGCCAGGGCCTTTGCCAGCAGCACCCGCTGACGCTCGCCTCCGGACAGGCTCGTGACGTCGCGATCGGCGAGGCCGCTCACGCCCGCGCGGGTCAGTGCGGCCTCGACCTCGGCGTTCCCATTGGGGTCGTCGCCCGCCCAGAACGTCTCGTGCGGGAGCCGGCCGAGTGCGACCGTCTCGCGCACGGTCAGCGAGAGGTCGGTGACCGCGTCTTGCTCGACGAGGGCCGCCAGTCGAGCTCGCCTACGGCGGGACATCCGCAGCAAGTCCTCGCGCGCGAACCGCACCTCTCCGGCTTGAGGACGCTCTACTGCGGCGAGCGCCCGCAAGAGGGTCGACTTCCCGGCGCCGTTCGGTCCGACGAGCGCAACGAGCCGGCCCGGTCGCACGTCGCAATCGACTCCGTCGACCAGTAGCCGGCCGGCCGCCCGCACTTGCACGCGGCGGGCCTCGAGGCCGGTCATGTCGTCGCCTTCCGCCGGGCCAGGAGCACCGCGAACACGGGAGCGCCGATCATCGCCGTGACGATTCCTACCGGAAGCTCCCTGGGGTCGAACAAAGTGCGTGCGAGAGTGTCTGCCCAGACCAGGAACACCGCGCCGGAAAGCGCCGAAAGTGGAAGCAATGCACGGTGACCCGGACCGAACACGAGCCGTACCGCGTGCGGCAGGATGAGGCCGACGAAGCCGATCGATCCGCTCACCGCGACCATCGCGCCGGTGAGCAGTGCGGTGGCCGAGAGCAGCGTCCAGCGAACCCTTTGCACGTTCACGCCGAGCGCGGCCGCAGACGTGTCGCCGAAGGCGAACCCGTCGAGTACCCGGCCGGTCGCGGCGACGGGCACGCCGACGATGAGGATCGCCAGACCCGCGATCGCGACCGCCGGCCACCTGGCGCCGCTGAGCGAACCGAGCAGCCAGCTCAGGATCTCGCGATAGGAGTCGCCGGTCGCGGTCCAGAAGATCACGAAGCTCGTGATCGCGGCGGCGAGCGACGAGACGGCGAGTCCGGCGAGCACAGTTCGGGTCGGCGTGAGCCGGCCGACCGAGCTCGCGAGCGCAAGGGTGAGTCCGAGTGCGGCTATCGCCCCGGCGAACGCGGCGACCGGGAGCAGCACGGCGATGCCCAGCAGCAGCACCGCCACGGCGCCCAGGGACGCACCCGAAGACAGGCCGAGCAAGTAGGGGTCGGCGAGCGGGTTCCGGGTGAGCGCTTGCATGACCGCCCCGCTGATCGCCAGTCCCGCGCCTACGCACGCGGCAGTGAGCACGCGCGGCAAGCGGAGCTCCCACACGATGCCGTCGCGCAGCACCGAGAGCGGGTTGTCGCCGAAGCCGAGGTGACTGACGATCGAGCCCCAGACTTCGCCGACGCGGATGTCCGCTGGACCCATGGTCACCGCCACCAGCACCGACGCGAACAGCGCCGTCGCGAGTGCAGCGCCCACGAGCAGAGTCTTGGCACGCTTCGCCGGCACGGCCCGAAC
>CAYRUW010000321.1:0-1653 GCA_964427465.1 uncultured Diaminobutyricimonas sp. | reverse complement strand
ACGTCGTACTCGCCGCGCGCCCCGTCACGATCCACGCGTTCGAACTCGTCGCCACGCGCCGCGACGGCAGCGTCGTCGACCTCGATGTGCGCGTCGCGTGCAGCTCGGGCACCTACATCCGCGCACTCGCCCGCGACCTGGGTGCCGCGCTCGGTGTCGGGGGACACCTGACAGCGCTGCGGCGCACACGAGTCGGGCCGTTCTCGGTGACGGATGCCGTCCCGCTGCCCGATCCCCGCACGCATCCGGATGCCACGGCCCCGGTTCTCGCCGACCCGGCCGAGGTCGCGGCCCGGCTGTTCCCTGTCGTGCGGCTCGACGCCGCCCAGACACGTGACCTCGCGCACGGCAAACGCGTCGAGCTCGACCATGCCGACACCGACCTCGCGGCCGCCCTGACCCCGGAGGGCAGGCTCGCGGCCCTCATCGAGCTGCGGCGCGGTCGTGCGCGCGTGCTGCTCGGCCTGCCCACCTCGGAGGTGCTTCCGTGATCCTGCCGTTCACGATCGTGCAGGTGGCACTCGCCTGCCTCGTCGGACTGTTGTGCGTCGTGCTCGGTCTCGTCGGTCGCAAGCCCAACGACCTCACGGTGCTCGCGCTCGGCGTCGTCGAGGTGCTGCTCGTCGCCCAGGTGGTCACGGCGATCCTCGCGCCCGGCCTCGGCAATCCCCCGAGCGGCAGCCTGCTCGAGTTCTGGCTCTACCTCGTCGCGGCCGTCATCATCCCTCCGCTCGCGATCGTGTGGGCGCTTGTGGAGCGCACCCGATGGTCGAACGTCGTGCTCGGGGCCGCAGCTTTCGCGGTGGCCGTGATGGTGTGGCGGATGGAGCAGATCTGGTCGGTGGAACTGGCCTGAGCGCCGACACGCTCGAGCGGCCTCGGCAGTAGTCTGGTCACCGATGTCTTCACCCTCTCGCCCCCGAGCATCCGGCATCGGCCGGGTGCTCGTCGCCGTCTACGGCGTGCTCGCGATCGCCGCCGTCGGGCGATCGACCTTCCAGATCATCGACCGCTTCGACGAGGCGCCCATCGCGTTCAGCCTCTCCGCTGTCGCCGCCGTCGTGTACGTGCTCGCGACCGTGGCGCTCGCCGCCGGGTGGGACAGACTCGCCTGGGTCACCGTGAGCTTCGAGCTCGCAGGGGTACTGCTCGTGGGCGCGCTCTCGGTGTTCGCGCCGCACGTGCTCGGTCTCGAGTCGGTCAACCCGTTCGGCCGTGAGGCCACCGTGTGGAGCGTCTTCGGAGCCGGATATCTCTTCGTGCCGCTCGCGCTGCCCGTGCTCGGGATCGCGTGGTTGCGCTCGCGCGCACGCGCGGCGATCGGGCACTGATGGAGTTCTTCGCCGGGGTCGACGCCGTGCCGGCCGGCTTCGGGCCGAGTGCCGTCACGATCGGCAAGTTCGACGGCGTGCACACCGGGCACCGTGCCGTGCTCGCACTGCTGAAGCAACGTGCCGCCGAACACGGTCTGGCGTCTGCCGTCGTGACCTTCGACCGGCATCCGCTGTCGCTGCTCGCGCCCGCGTTCAGCCCGGCCGCCCTCGTAAGCAACACGCAGAAGCGCGAACTGCTGGCGGCATCCGGCATCGACGCGACCCTCATGCTGACCTTCGACCAGCAACTCGCCGACCTCGAACCCGACGACTTCGTGCA
>CAYRUW010000320.1:0-1670 GCA_964427465.1 uncultured Diaminobutyricimonas sp. | reverse complement strand
CGAGCTCGGTGGTCCACCCCTCGGCGGCGAGCGCGTCGATCGCAGCGGCGTTGAGCATGTCGAGTTCGGCCTGGAACCCGGGGTCGTGGGGGCGCGAGCTGCGGATGTGGAGCACGGCGACGTGGGGCGGCTGCGGCATGTGCAGAGTCAAGCGGCCGAGGTCGACGGTGGGGGGTTCGTGCAACTCGGGAGCTTGCCACGTCGGGCTCGTCGCGTCCGCGGCGGCCGTCCATGGCCTTGAGCTTCGAGAAGCGGGCTGGACATCAGACGCTTGCGAGCGTGGTCTCGTCGATGAGGACATTGCGAGCCAGGAACTGAACCGGAACCTCGTGCGGTGTGGGCACCGGAATGTACAGGCTGTTCTGAAGTGGCGTGGGCTGGGCCAGCTTGCGTGAGCCGTCGCGGAGCCACTCGGGCTTCGGCAGGTTCGCGTGGTCGAGCCAATAGTCGGATACGCCAGCGAGCGCGGCGTCCCAGAGTGGTTCTCCCGTGGAGCCGGGCGCCGCGGCGGACAGGACAACGCGCGCGGTCGGGTCGGATTTGGATAGCGAGTCACTGTAGGCGATGAAGGCGCGAAACGCCCGCTCGGCCCTCGCGTCGGCGAGCGCATCGCGGATCGCGGCTGCAGCCTGCACGGCGGTGACGCCGACGATGGGCGCGGCGATGAGCTGGTGGCCGACCCGACGGAGGATGCGATCGAGTGTGGCGAAGGACGGGTCGCGGCGCCCGCGCTCGATGAGGGAGATGTCGGCCTGCCCGGTCTTGGCCCGCTCTGCCAGTTCCCCCTGTCGGAGGCCGCGATACTGGCGTGCTGCGCGAAGCGTGTCTGCAGCAGTCATATCAAACCTCCGCGGTATATCGTATCCGAAATAATCGGCGGCGACCACTTCCCCACCGAGCCCGGGTGGCTACCCCGCGTTCGCGGTTCAGCCCGGTAGCGCGAGCGCCGCGGCCGTGAGCGCCTGGTGGATCGTCGGCACCCCCTCCGCGCGGAACACCTGACGCCCATCCGAGGTTCGCACGATCACCGTCGGGGTCGACGCGACGCCGTGAGCCTCGCTGTAGTCCGGCTCGAACGCGACATCGTGCTCCTCGACCACCGCGCCCGGCACGAGCTCGGCGGCGCGGGCGAGCACCGCGCGCGTGCTGTGGCACGAGCCGCAGAACGCCGAGCTGAACAGCTCGAAGCGCACGGTGGGTGCGGCGGACTCGGTCACCCCTCCAGTGTCGCGCGCGGCGGCGCTTCGCGCTGTCGTCGTTATGGCCTGCTGGAGGACGGCTCGTGTTTTCCATACGGAACTTCGATGCGACAGCACGTTCGTGTCAGCGAATCGCGCGGTCGCGCACGTCGTCCCGAGCGATGCGATCCCCTGCCGAGAACGGTTCCGCCGCTCTCACGACGTCGAACTGCAGCTTCTCGAGGCGCGCGAAGCGCTCCTCCTCTGCGGCCAAGGTGCGCAAGAAGTCGGTGACGAGCGAACTCACCGACGTTCCCTCTTCCGCCGCGCGAATGCGCGCCCGCCGATAGACCTCGTCGGGCACCGTGACGGTGACGGCCTTCACACGGCCACAGTTACAAGCTGCAGGCTCGGGCTCCGGGCCGGGTACGGGAATCCCTCTCGGCTCGGCTCGGCTCGGCTCCGCCGCCAGGATTCGAACCTGGACCTCAC
>CAYRUW010000319.1:0-1672 GCA_964427465.1 uncultured Diaminobutyricimonas sp. | reverse complement strand
ATCCCCAGTCTCAGCGGCCGTGACTTCGAACACGCTCACCTCGGGGGCGTGTCGCTCGAAAGCAGCCGCAATCGCGGCGCGATCGGTACCGATGATGACGGCGGCCCGGATCCGCTTGGCATGCGCCTTTACGAGCGGATCGAGATCGACGCCCTTGAGCAAGCCGCCGAGGATCCAGACAACCGAGTCGAATGTTCGCAGTGAGGCGTCGGCGGCGTGGGCGTTCGTGGCCTTCGAGTCGTCCACCCAGCGGATCCCGTGCGCCTCGGCCACCGTTTCCAGACGATGCCGGTCCACCACGAAGCCGCCGAGAGCCAGCCGGATGTCGGCTGGCGAGACGCCGATGGAGCGCGCCAGGGCGATTGCGGCAAGCACATCGGCGACGAGATGCGGCGCCTCGAGCGAGGACTGGGCGAGGGCTTCGAGGGTGGTCACCTCGAGGGCGCTCGAGTCGCGTTCCTCGAGAAAGGCTCTGTCGCACAGGATGTTGTCGACGATGCCGATATCGCTTGGTCCCGGCACAGAGGTCGTGAAGCCGATCGCGCGGCAGCCCTCCACGACATCTGCTGCTTCGACCAATTGCCGGGTCGCCGGATCGGCGTGATTGAACACGCAAGCCACCTTGGTGTTCCAGTACACCTTGCCCTTGGCCGCTCGATAGGCCTCGGCACTGCCGTGCCAGTCGTAGTGGTCTTCGGAGATGTTCAAGCACACGCTCGAATACGGCATGAGGCTGCCCGCCGGATTGCGGTTCACCCAGTGCAATTGGAAGCTCGAGAGTTCGACCACGAGCACCTCGAATCGTGCCGGGTCCCGGATCGCGTCCAGCACCGGAGTGCCGATGTTCCCGCACGGCGCTACCCGTATGCCGGCCGCAAGCAGCATGGCCGCAGTCAACTGCGTGGTCGTGGTCTTGCCGTTCGTGCCGGTTATCAGCATCCATTCCGCGGGCGAGCCGAATTTGTCGCGCACCCGCCAGGCGAGTTCGATATCGCCCCAGACCTCGACCCCGTGCTCCTGGGCCCAGACCAGCATCGGATCGGCCGGTGTGAAACCCGGCGAGACGACGATCAACTCCGGGTCGAAGTCTTCGAGATCCTCGGGGGTACCGCGGCGCGCGCCGATCGCCTCGAGCATCGCGGTCGTGCGCTCGTCGATACGCTCGGCGATCGCGAGCACGTCCGCGCCGAGTTCGGCAAGCGTGTCGGCGACCGAGAAGCCGGTGACGCCGGCCCCGAGCACCGCGACCCGCAGGCCCGACCAGTCGGCGTGCCAGCTTGTGAGGTTTTCGAGCCGGGCCGAGTTCAGAGCGAGAGCCATTCGAGGTAGAACAGGCCGACACCGGCGGCGACGAACAAGCCCGAGATCAACCAGAAGCGCACGACGATCGTGACCTCGGCCCAGCCTTTCATCTCGAAGTGATGATGCAAGGGGCTCGCCCTCAGGATGCGTTTGCCTTTCGTGGCCTTGAAGTAGAGGCGCTGCAGGATCACCGAACCCGTGCTGATCAGGAACAGTGCGCCGATCAGGATGAGCAGCAACTCGGTGCGCGAGATCACCGCGAGCGCCGCGAGCGCACCGCCGAGGCCGAAGGATCCGGTATCGCCCATCATTATTTGCGCGGGCGAGGTGTTCCACCACAGGAATCCGATCAACGAGCCGACGATCGCCG
>CAYRUW010000318.1:0-1675 GCA_964427465.1 uncultured Diaminobutyricimonas sp. | reverse complement strand
CCCATCGACTGCCTCGGTGAGCGTTAGCAAGACAGCTGGTCGGATCGTATCCGTCGAGCCAGCCGGGCGAAGTGCGACGTTCGTTGCGAACCGGGGAGCTGGGTGGTACCGCGCGCTCAATGATGAAGGCAGCGCGTTGCCTCCGCTCGAGGGAAACGCGAGTTGGTACGTCGATGTGTATGTCAAGCCCATTGGTTACTTGGGGACGTATCGCCGTTCGCGAGCCACCGGCCTTTGGTTTTCGGGGCAGCACCGATTCCACGCGGTCGGCAACTAGCCGCTGACCCGCCGATACAGCCGCGCCGGCTTCCCGACCGAGCCGCGCTCCACCTCGCCGGTCTCCACGAGACCCGGCAGCATCGCACGACGGAACGTGTCCCGCTGGAGCGGCTGGCCGGCGATGATCTCGTGCAGGCGGTGCAGCTCGCGCAGGCGGAACGGCTCGGGGAGCAACGCGTCGGGATCCGGACTCGCGGCGTAGCGCGCGCGCAGCCAGTAGACGGCCGCCCGGACGATCTCATCGTGCTGGTAATCCAGTCGACCGATGTGCACCGCCGGCACGAAACGCGTGAGCTGCGGGTCGGGGGAGAGCGCTGCGGCAGTGGCCACGGCGACATGTCCCACCGACAGCACCCAGCCACGCTCGTCGCGGTGCGGATCGTCGAAGACATGCAACTGGGCCGGCGTTATGCCGTCGACGCCGGCCTTGTCGCGCAGGGAGCGGCGCACCGCATCCGCGAGCCGTTCCTCGGGGTGAAGAAAGGTGCCGGGCAGCCGCCACGAATCGCCATCCGCAGATGGGGAGGATCGCACCATAAGCACCTCGAGTTCGTCGCGCACGGTCAACACCGCAGTGTCGACCGCCACGGAGGGTCGCGGGTAGTCCTCGAGGCTCTTGCCGTGCGTGTCGCGGAAATGGCTCACGAGGGAAGTTTACGCAGACTTGCGCGAATGTCGGTGGTTGGTCGTAGTCTCCGATTAGAGCAATTCAGCGCAAATGAGGAGAGATGATGACCGAGAAGAAGACCACTTACCGTGACGACGAACTCGAGCACGTGCCCGCGGTGTTGATGGGTGGCCCGCTCGACGGGAAGCGATACCGGCTGCCCAAGTTCCCCGACGGCGACGTGCCGTTCGCCTTCAGCAGCCCCCTCACGCAACCGCACGAGACCAGCCCCTACGCCGAATACCGACGCGCGGGAGACCTCCGCATCGGGGGCTACTACGTCTTCTTCTTCGAGAAGATCATCGAACCTGAGACGCGCGCCGCAGCCGAACAGCCCGAGCACACCACCAAGGAGCACGCATGAACCTCACCACCGCCCAGACCGACCGTGCTATCGGTGCCGTGCTCGGCACCGCCGCCGGCGACGCGCTCGGCGCCGGGTATGAGTTCGGCCCGCCATTGCTTGACGACGCGCCCGTGACCATGAAGGGGGGCGGTGGCTTCGGCTGGGCGCCGGGGGAGTGGACTGACGACACCTCGATGTCGGTGCCGATTCTGCGCGCGCTTGCCGAGGGCCTCGACCTCGCCGACGAGGCGGCCGTCTCTTCGCTCGTCGCCGAGTGGGTGGCGTGGGCGCAGAGCGCGCCCGACGTCGGCATCCAGACGCGGCAGGTCTTGCGGCCGCTCCGCGGCGAGTCCATCGACACGGTGATGCTCGTGATGATCGGC
>CAYRUW010000317.1:0-1698 GCA_964427465.1 uncultured Diaminobutyricimonas sp. | reverse complement strand
GTTCGATCCCAGTATCGCCCACCAAAAGCACTCGTCGAACCAGCGACCTCGCACTCGAATGCGTCTCGAGTGCGCTGGTTCGAACCCAGTATCGCCCACCAAGAGCACCTGCTGTCAGGGATGGCTACAGTCGTGAGATGAGCGACTTCACGAGCCTGCCGGCAGAGCTTCCCGTGCCGGTCGACGACGGCGCAGCCGACCACCTGCCGGATCGCGCGGCGCCGTCCGTGACGCTCGCGGCGAGCGGAGGAGGTCAGGTTGCGCTGGATCGGCTCGGGAGCGGCCGGACGATCATCTACGTCTATCCGATGACCGGTCGGCCTGGCGTGGCTCTGCCCGAAGGCTGGGACGACATTCCGGGCGCGCGCGGTTGCACGCCCGAGACGTGCGGATTCCGCGACCACTTCGCCGAGCTCCGGACGGTGGGAGTCGGCAGCGTCTATGGACTCTCGCGTCAGGACCGCGAGTATCAGCGCGAAGTGGTCGACCGCCTGCAGCTGCCGTTCGAGATGCTCGCGGACCCCGAAGGCATGGTCGGCGAGGCACTGGACCTCCCGGCTTTCGAGGCGGGCGGCATGGTTCTGTATAAGCGGCTGACGATGGTGATCCGGCACAACACGATCGAGCACGTCTTCTATCCGATCTTCCCACCGGATGCGCACGCCCTGCAGGTGCTCACCTGGTTGCGGGAGAACCCGGCCGGCTGATCGCGTGCCGGCACGGGCGTCACTGGGCGCCTCGCGCTCGGCATCCACTTGACGCGCACACGACGACGTCGCGGCCGACTGAAAGGCACGTGGTTCAACGAGCGATCAATCGCGGCCAATGCGCTCGGTGGTCGCCCGTAGGGTGGGCGCATGGGCAAGATCGTGTTCGATACTGCGACGACCATCAATGGGTGGATCGCCGACGAGCAGAACTCGCTCGGCTGGCTGTTCGCGGTGCCGGGCGGGGAGACGCCCGACAAGTCGCTGCTGCCGGAAGGCGTCACGGTCATGGTCGAAGGCTCGACGACCTATGAGTGGATGCTCGCTGAATCGGATCTGCTCGCGCAACCCGAGAGATGGCGCGAGTTCCACGGCGACAAGCCCGTGTTCGTGTTCACGACGCGAGAGCTTCCGGTGCCGGACGGTGCAGATGTCCGGTTCGTGTCCGGTCCCGTCGCGGATGCCTTGCCTGCGATCCGCGAGGCGGCCGGCGACGGCGACATCTGGGTGCTCGGCGGGGGAGATTTGGCCGGACAGTTCTTCGACGCCGGAGCGCTCAATGAGATCGCCATCTCGATCGCGCCAGTGACCCTCGCAGGCGGCGCCCCGCTGTTCCCGCGCCGGGTCGAGTCGGACCGGTTGCGGCTTGTTTCTGCGAAGGCGGTCGGCCAGTTCGCGCGGCTCGTCTACGCGGTTGGGCCGCAAGCGCGGTAGTGCAACGGCGGGGCTGTGTGGCGCCGGTACAGTGGGAGGAATGAACGCGCCTCAGACCGGTTTCGACCTCTACACCGATCGGAAGATCGTCGCGATGCGCGTCAACGGGGAACTCAAGGATCTCGCAGCGAGCGTCGGGCCGGATGACACTGTCGAGCCGGTCGCGATCGACTCGCCCGACGGACTTGCGATCCTGCGGCACTCCACAGCGCACGTGCTCGCCCAAGCGGTCCAGTCGACCCACGCGGACGCGCGGCTCGGCATCGGCCCGCCCATC
>CAYRUW010000316.1:0-1719 GCA_964427465.1 uncultured Diaminobutyricimonas sp. | reverse complement strand
ATGTCGGTCACCGGGACCGGTTCGAGGGTCATCCCTTCGAAATACGGGGGCTTCCGCACGTACGTCGAGTTCTCGTTCCACTCGAACGTGTCGCCGGCGGGCGTGGGCAGCGACTTCCAGCGCTCGTCGCCTTCGAACACCGCAGAGTACTGCTTGTCGAACATGTCCTGGCTGATCGAAGACTCGATCGTCGCTTGCACTTCCGCAGCATCCGGCCAGATATCGCGCAAGTAGACGTCGTTTCCGTCCTTGTCGGTGCCGAGCGGTTCGTTGTCGAAATCGAAGTTCATCGATCCGGCGATCGCGTAGGCGACCACGAGCGGCGGGCTCGCGAGGTAGTTCATCTTGACTTCGGGGTGGATCCGGCCTTCGAAGTTGCGGTTGCCGGAGAGCACCGCCGTCACGGCCAGATCGTTCTGGTTGATCGCTTCCGAGATCTCGTCGTCGAGCGGCCCGCTGTTGCCGATGCACGTAGTGCAGCCGTATCCGACGAGGTAGAAGCCGAGGTCCTCCAGCTGCTCCATCAGGCCGGCCTTTTCGTAGTAGTCGGTGACCACTTTCGAACCGGGCGCAAGGGTCGTCTTAACCCAGGGTTTCGCCTTGAGCCCCTTCCGATTGGCGTTCCGGGCGAGCAGCCCGGCGGCGAGCATCACGGCAGGGTTGGAGGTGTTCGTGCACGAAGTGATCGCGGCGATCGCGACGGCTCCATGGTCGATCGTGAACGCGTCGCCCGCGTCGGTACGGACCAGGGTCGGCTTGGAGATCGTCGCCGGCGGATTGCTCGCGTCGGCCGACCGGTCGGGGTAGACGATTTCAGGGTCCGACGGTTCGTGCTCGAAGTTCGAGTCGTCTGGGGTCAGCCCGGTCGGGTCGGAGGCCGGGAAAGTCGCCTCGACGGCCGCGTCCACTCGCGAATGGAATGCGCCCGATGCCGCCGCCAGCTGGCCCGGGTCGGCCGACGCGTATGCGTTCAGGTCGTGCTCGAATTGCGCCTTCGCAAGACTCAATTGGATGCGATCCTGCGGCCGCTTCGGCCCGGCGATCGAGGGCACGACGGTGTCGAGGTCGAGCTCGAGATACTCGCTGCACTCGGGCGTGCGAGAGGGGTCGTGCCACAGCGATTGCAGCTTCGAATACTTCTCTACGAGTTCTACTTGCTCTTCCTTGCGGCCCGTGAAACGCAAGTAGTCGAGGGTCACTTCGTCGATCGGGAAGATCGCAGCGGTCGATCCGAACTCTGGGCTCATGTTGCCGATCGTCGCCCGGTTCGCCAACGGCACCTGGGCCACGCCTTCGCCGTAGAACTCGACGAACTTGCCGACCACACCGTGTTCTCTGAGCATCTCTGTGATCGTGAGGACTACGTCGGTCGCCGTGACGCCTGCGGGGATCGAACCGGTCAGCTTGAAGCCGAGGACCCTGGGGATGAGCATGGACACGGGCTGACCGAGCATCGCGGCTTCGGCTTCGATGCCGCCCACACCCCAGCCCAGCACGCCGAGCCCGTTGACCATAGGCGTGTGCGAGTCGGTGCCGACGAGTGTGTCGGGGTACGCCTGGACCACGCCATCGACTTCCCGGGTGAAGGTGACCCGGGCGAGGTATTCGATGTTCACTTGGTGAACGATGCCCGTACCCGGCGGTACGACCTTGAAATCGTTGAAGGCGGTCTGACCCCAGCGCAGGAACTGGTAGCGCTCGCCGTTGCGCTCGTACTCG
>CAYRUW010000315.1:0-1723 GCA_964427465.1 uncultured Diaminobutyricimonas sp. | reverse complement strand
GAGCAGAACGTCGTTCGCGTCGACCACACCCGCACGCCCGCCCAGCTCAGGGCGATCGGGCAGGACGAAGAGTCCCGCACGCTCAGCCAAGCAGTGCAGTGGTTCGCCGAAGACCGCGTGCTGCTGGACGGCGCGCGAACCATCATCTTCAAGTGAATCGGAAAGCAGAAGCACCTTGAACACCGTCTTCCAGAACGCGCGCAAAGCGGACGCCGCGGGCATCGTCGACGACTTCTGGATGCTCGTCGACGGCGACACCATCTCGCGCACCGGAACCGGCACCGCGCCCGAGGCCGACGCATCGATCGACCTCGGCGGCTCGTGGCTCACGCCCGGTTTCATCGACCTGCACTCGCACGGGGGCGGCGGGCACGTGTTCGACCACGGCCCGAGCGAAATGCTCGCCGCGCTCGCCGCGCATCGCGCGCGCGGCACCACGAGGTCGGCGATCAGCCTGATCACCAACCCCGTGCCCGATCTGTGCGAGAGTCTCGGTGTGGTCGCGGAGCTCGCGGCCGCCGATCCGCTCGTGCTCGGCTCGCACCTGGAAGGCCCGTTCCTCGCCGACGCCCGCCGGGGCGCGCACAACCCCGAATTCCTGATCCAGCCCGAACCGGCCGTCGTCGAACGGCTGCTCGAAGCATCCCTTGGCACCCTGCGCCAGATCACCATCGCCCCCGAGCTCGACGGCGCGTTCGATGCGATCGATGTCTTCGCGCGCGCCGGAGTGACGGTTGCCGTCGGCCACACCGAGGCGAGCTTCGAATTGGCTCGCGAAGCCTTCGATCGAGGTGCCCGGCTGCTCACGCACGTGTTCAACGCCATGCCCGGCATCCACCATCGCGCGCCCGGGCCCGCGGTCGCGGCGATGGCCGACGACCGGGTGACGCTCGAACTCGTGCTCGACGGAATGCACGTGCACCCCGACGTCGCCGCGCTCGCATTCGCGGGCGCACCCGGCCGGATCGCGCTCGTCACGGATGCGATGGCGGCAGCGGGCGCCGCAGACGGGCACTACCGGCTCGGCTCGCTCAACGTCACGGTCAAAGAGGGCCTCGCCGTGCTCAGCGGCACCGACACGATCGCCGGCTCGACACTGACCCAGGATGTCGCACTCCGGATCGCCATCGAGAGCCTGGGCCTCGCCCCGGCGGTCGCGATCGAAGCGCTCACCGCCACCCCCGCTCGCGTGCTCGGAGTCGACGGCAGGTTCGGCATGCTCGCGCCTGGCTATGCGGCGGACGCGATCCAGTTCGACCAGTCGTGGCGCGTGCAGCGCGTCTGGGCAGACGGCCGCGAACTCGAAACTGCCGCCTGACCCGGGTGGGCCATTTCAGTGGTCGAAGTCGACCGCGCGGTTCTGCCAGGCGAAACGGTAGTAGTCGGCGTGCGCAAGTTGCGAAGCAGCCGCCTCGTCGACGATCACGAGAACGTTCGGGTGCAACTGGATCACCGAGCCCGGCAGGCTCGCGGTTAGCGGTCCTTCCACGGCACCGGCGACGGCTTGCGCCTTCTGCTGACCGAACGCGAGCAGAATCAGCTTGCGTGCTTCGAGGATCGTGCCGAGGCCTTGCGTGATGCAGTGCCTGGGCACCTGCTCGAGCGAGTCGAAGAAGCGGGCGTTGTCGCGCCTGGTCGACTCGGTCAGGGCCTTGATCCGGGTGCGCGAAGAAAGCGAAGACCCCGGCTCGTTGAACCCGATGTGACCGGTGCGGCCGATACC
>CAYRUW010000314.1:0-1734 GCA_964427465.1 uncultured Diaminobutyricimonas sp. | reverse complement strand
GACACTCCGGCCTCGCGGGCCACGGCGCTAAGGGTCACGCGGTCGCTTCTGGACGCAGCTTGGGTCACCAAGTCAGCCTAAGGCAAGGAAGCGGCGTCTCGTGGCCGGGTGGCGAAGGCGCCATCCGGTTTGGACTCGTGGAGCATTCGGGCCGCGAACTACCCAGAAACTTTCGCTGTCGGTGAGTGCAGGACGATAACCCGAGCCGGACGAACTGCCCGCTGCCAAGCACGGTTGACAGATCATGGTCACTCGGATGCCGCGCCGGATAGCTCGAACGCGGCGTGCAGGGGCCGACCCGCGCCGACCGGCACGGTTTCACCAGTCACTTGCACCGAATGCGATACGGGAATGTCGCCGCTGGAACGGCCGAACCCGAAGCGAAGCTCCCCCGGCTCCACGATCCGCTGGCCGGATCGTCCGGTGAACGAGGTCACGGCGATCGGCACGGCGACCTCGATCCGAACCGCCTCGCGGGGTTCGAGGTGCACGCGAGTGAAGCCGATCAGGCGTTGCACTGGCCGAACTACGGTGGCCACTGGGTCTTGCACATAGAGTTGCACGACCTCGGTGCCGGCCCGGTCGCTCACGTTGCGCACCGTGAGTCGCAGCTGCGCCGTGCCCTCGACCGGTACTTCCGGCGTGTCTACCGCCGAATCGACCCACTCGAATCGCGAATAGCCAAGGCCATGGCCGAACGGGAACGCCGCCGTCGGATCGAGGTTCGACACCTCGCTGGCTTCGGCCAGGGGCGACGCGAGGTAGGTCGAGGGCTGCAAACCCGGGTGAGAGGGGACGCTCACGGGGAGCCGACCGCTCGGGTTGTTGCGCCCGCTCAGCGTGCGCGCGATCGCGGGAGCCCCCTCCTCACCCGGGAAGAAAGTCTGGAGGATCGCCGAAGCCTCGGTCGCCGCGCGGCCGAGAGCATACGGACGTCCGGCGAGCAGCGTGGCCACCACCGGGGTGCCGCTGTCGAGCACTGCATCGAGCAGATCCTGCTGCGCGCCCGGCAGCCGCAGCGATTCGGCATCGCAACCCTCGCCACTCGTGCCCCGGCCGAACAGGCCCGCCCGGTCGCCGAGCGCCACTATCGCGACGTCGGCGGCCGCGGCGACCGCGACCGCATCCGCTATTCCCGTGGTCTCGCCGCCGTCCACGCTCGTGCCCTCGGCGAAGGTCACCTCGGCATCGGGGAACTCGGCGCGGATCGCCTCGAGCAGGGTGGGCAGCTCGATGCCTATCGGCACCTCGGGGTGCTGCACTCCGATATGCAGCGGGAACGAGTAGCAGCCGAGCATGGCGTGCGGGGTGTTCGCGTTCGGCCCGATCACTGCGATCCGGCGGCGATCGGTCAGCGGGAGCACGCCATCGTTGCGCAGCAGCACGACCGCTTCCTCGGCGATCCGGGCGGCGAGTTCGCGATTCTCGGCCGAGTCCAGGTCGATCGAGTCGCGAAGTGCGCCGGAATCCTGCAGATCGGCGCCCGCGAGCGCTTCGGGCGTGGGATCCCACCCCTCGTCGAGCAGGCCGAGTTCGGCCTTCTGCGTGAGTACCCGCCGCAGCGCGCGGTCGACGAGTGCTTCCGACAGCCGGCCGTCGCGAATCGCTTCGAGCAGGGGAGCGCCGAACGCGTGCACAGTCGGCAGCTCGACATCGATGCCCGCCTCGAGCGCGGCTGCCGCCGCTTCGGCGAGGCTCGCCGAGGTGCCATGCAGCAATTCCAGGAACGCCACC
>CAYRUW010000313.1:0-1736 GCA_964427465.1 uncultured Diaminobutyricimonas sp. | reverse complement strand
CGCCAGCGCCGACTTCTTGTTCGCGGCCTGGTTCTTGTGGATCACGCCCTTGCTGGCGGCCTTGTCGAGCTTCCGGTTGGCGACGGCGACTGCGCGCGCGGCCTGCTCCTTGTCGCCCGTCGCGATCGCCTCGCGCGCTGAGCGGACGACCGTCTTGAGCTCGCTCCGGACGGCCTTGTTGCGCTCTTGCGCCTTCTCGTTGGTGCGAATGCGCTTGATCTGCGACTTGATGTTTGCCACGTTCGGTCTTTCGTGATGGGAGTGTCGTCGGTGCCGTCTGGCGGAAGAGGGACGCCGTACGGCCAGTTCGTGCGGATCGACCACACGCAAGCCAACAGGCTACTTTACCGTGCGGCACCGGATCGGGCAATTTGGGTGCCGGGCCGGACCGCGTGCCCGACAGGTCACCGCGGTGCGAGCGTGTCGAGCGCTTCCACGAGCACCTGGTTGAACAGGTCCGGCCTGGCGAAACTGACCATGTGGTTGGCACGCGGGATCCGGACGAGACGTCCGTTGCGGGTGGCCGCAAGCATCCGCCGTTCCTGCAACCGGAAGTGGTCTCGGCTGCCGTTCACGAACCACACAGGCGCCTGGATGCGGCGCAGGCACCCGCGCACGTCGAGCATTCGCAGTTCGCGCAGCACATCTCCCATGACCTCGAGCGCCACGCCGCCTGCAAGCACATCCCGGACTCCCTGCGGATCGCGAACCGAGGCGCGAACCATGCGTTCATTCAGCCGCGCTCCGCGATCCGGCAGCGCGTGCACGGCCGCGGCCACCATCCGGTACCCGGCCAAGAGCAAGCGGTAGGGCTCGGTGCCGCAACTGGCTGCCACGAGACCGCGGACGCGCCCCGATCGCGAAGCTGCATAGCGGATGCTCAAGTAACCGCCGAGCGAGAAGCCCACGAGCACGGCGGTGCCGCCGGGAGCAAGCGCCGAATCGATAGCATTCATGGCGCCTGCAAGACTGAAGCGTTCGCCGATGCGCGTGCCGTGACCAGGCAGGTCGGGCGTCGCCACCTCGAACCCGAGCGGTTCCAGGAACTCCCGTTGAGCACGCCACATGGTGGCCGATGTGCGCACCCCGTGCACGAGCACGAAGCTGGTCCGGCCCGGTTGGTCAGGCATGGCCGGATGCTAATCACTGCTCCTGAACACGAACCCCCGCTGCGACTGTAGGGCGATCGGGAGCGGGGTTCGGGGGGTAGCCCCATACCGTGCGAGCTTGCGGATTCATAGCTTTTAGACCATGACCACTACACACACTCAACCCGAAGCCCCGGCCGCGCAAACCGCGCAAGCGCCCGTTCGCAATCGGGCCCTGGCGATCTTGAGCCTCGTGCTCGGCATCTTGTCAATCGTGTTCGCTCAGGCGTTCCTGCTGCCGCTCACTGCGGTGACCGTCGGCGCGCTCGCGCTGCAGCGCAATGAACCCGGCCGCAAGATGGCGATCTGGGGCATCGTGCTCGGCTCGGTCGCGGTCGTCGGGTGGCTGCTGATCGCGGGCATCGGACTCGCGGCGTTCGGGCCGATGCTTCTGTTCAGTCTGCTCTGAGGCCCCGAACCGGGAATCCGGTGAACGAAGGCGCCTTCGGGGCCGTGGGAGAATGTTGCGGATGTCCCCACGTGCCTCGAAGGCGCCTTCGCCTGCCGCAACCGATCCCGCGCTGATCAGGAATTTCTGCATCATCGCGCACATCGACCACGGCAAGTCGACGCTCGCCGACCGGATGC
>CAYRUW010000312.1:0-1737 GCA_964427465.1 uncultured Diaminobutyricimonas sp. | reverse complement strand
CGCGGTCGAGCGGGCGCGCGAGCTGGGCAGCGTGATCGCGAGCGACGAATGCTACGCGGAACTCGCCTGGGCGGGCGACGCGCCGACGCCCTCGATCCTGCATCCGGAGGTGACCGGAGGAACGAGGCGGCTCGTGCTCTCGCTCTACTCGCTCAGCAAGCAATCCAACCTCGCAGGCTACCGGGCCGGCTTCGTGGCCGGATGCAGTGAACTCATCGGGCAGTTGCTCGCCGTGCGCAAGCTCGCCGGTCTCATGCCGCCGGCGCCCGTGCAAGCGGCCATGGTCGCCGCGCTCGACGACGACGAGCACGTGGCGAAGCAGCGCGCCGTGTACCGTTCCAGGCGGGAACGGCTCATGCCGGCGCTTACCCGCGCCGGGTTCCGCATCGACGACAGCCAGGCCGGCCTGTACTTGTGGTGCACGCGTGACGAGGACGCTTGGGCGAGCGTGGCGAGTCTCGCCGAGCAGGGTATCCTCGTGGCGCCGGGTTCCTTCTATGGCGAAGCGGGCGCACGACATGTGCGCGTCGCGCTCACCGCAACCGACGAACGAGTCGACGCCGCCGTCGCGCGCTTGGCGGCAAGCCCCAAGGAATGAACCCCAGGCTTGGGGGTTGGAGCAGTAGTCGCGATTGCCAATAGGCTGTAGCTGAGCACGCCCGGCCACGAGCCATACGGCGTGGAGACGACTGCTGAACGACCCCAGGAGGTCTCGTGACCGACGACGCGAACAAGGCGACACTGCGATATCCGGGGGGCACTGCCGAATTCCCGATCGTCGAAAGCGTCGACGGCGCCTCGAGCCTGGACATCTCGACGTTCACGAGGCAGACCGGATACACCACGCTCGACTACGGCTTCGTGAACACGGCCGCGACCAAGAGCGCGATCACCTATATCGACGGCGAAGCGGGCATCCTGCGCTATCGCGGCTATGCGATCGAGGACATCGCGGCCAATTCGACCTACCTGGAGGTCGCCTGGCTGCTCATCCACGGCGAACTGCCCACCGCATCCGAGCTCGCCGAGTTCGAGGAGCGAGTGCGCCGGCACACGCTGCTGCACGAGGACTTGCGCCGGTTCTTCGACGCGCTGCCGCACACCGCGCATCCCATGTCGGTGCTCTCTAGCGCGGTCTCGGCGCTCTCCACCTTCTACGAAGGCTCGCTGAGCGTGCGCGACCCCGAGCAGATCGAGATCTCGACCATCCGGCTGCTCGCGAAGCTCCCGGTGATCGCTGCGTATGCGCACAAGAAGAGCCTCGGCCAGGCATTCTTGTACCCGGACAACTCGCTCAACTTCGTCGACAACTTCCTCAAACTCAACTTCGGCACGATGGCCGAGCCGTACGAGGTCGACCCGGTGCTTTCGAAGGCGCTCGACCGGCTTCTGATCCTGCACGAGGACCACGAGCAGAATGCGTCCACCTCGACCGTGCGGCTGGTCGGCTCGACCGAGGCGAACATCTTCGCGTCGATCTCCGCGGGCATAAACGCCCTGTACGGACCGCTGCACGGCGGTGCCAACGAGGCCGTGCTGAAGATGCTCAGCGAGATCCGCGACTCGGGGCAGAGCGTCGAGCGGTTCGTGCAGAAGGTCAAGAACAAAGAAGAGGGTGTCAAGCTCATGGGCTTCGGGCACCGCGTCTACAAGAACTTCGACCCGCGCGCCAAGATCGCCGAGCAAAGCGCCGACGAAGTGCTCGACGCGCTCGGCGTCGACGACCCGCTGCTCGAC
>CAYRUW010000311.1:0-1738 GCA_964427465.1 uncultured Diaminobutyricimonas sp. | reverse complement strand
CATCAAGGTCGAGAACCCCAACGGGGGCGACGGCACGCGTAAGTGGGCCGCTGACCAGGCGAACACGCGCGGACCCGACAACCCGTACTTCATGTCCGTCAATCGCTCGAAACGATCGCTCGTGATCGACTTGACGAGCGCCGAAGGCAAGCGGCTGATCGACCAGCTCATTGCGGAATGCGATGTGGTCATCCACAATTTCCGGCGGGACAGCGCCGAACGGCTCGGCCTTTCGTTCGAAGACGTGCGGCGGGTGAACCCGCGGATCGTCTACTGCGACATCTCGGCCTACGGCTACAAGGGACCGCTCCGGGACAAACGAGGGGTGGACCTGATCATGCAAGCCGAGCTCGGGATCATGCGGATGATCGGCGACGAGGGATACCCGCCGCTCAAGGTGCCGTTCCCGATAGTGGACCTGGTCACCGCCAACAATGCCGCGATCGGAATCGTCAGCGCCTTGCTGCGCCGCTCCAGGAGCGGGCAGGGCGCCCGTGTCTCGACTTCGCTGCTGGAGTCGGGTCTGGCCGCTATGACCAACGTCACTTCCGACTTCCTGGTGGCAGGCATCCGGCCCCGGCGGATGGGGTCGCGGCATCAAGACCAGGCCCCGTACGAGGTGGTCGCGACGGCCGACGGGTATCTCGCCCTGGGCGTTGCCACCGACCGGCACTGGCACGCCTTCTGCGCCGCCGTCGGTCTAATGGAACTGCGCGACCACCCGCGGTTCGCGACCAACGCGGTGCGAACCTTGCATCGAGAGGAACTCGATCGCGCGATTGTTCCAGTGCTCAAAGCCAAGACGACGGCAGCTTGGCTGGAGTTGTTGCCGAAGGCCGGGATACCGTGCGCCGAAGTGCGCGAACTGCCGGAGACCTTCGACGACGAACAAGTGCGAGATCTGGGAATCGTGCAGGAAGTGGAGCACGCGAGCCGCGGGTGGTTGCGGTATGTGCGTTCGCCGATCGTGGTCGACGAAGACGTTCAAGGCGCTACCCGGGCAGCGCCGCAGCTCGGCGCGAACACGTTCGAAGTGATGCGGGAGTATCTGGCCCTGGACGACGACGAGTTGCGGCGGCTCGCCGACGCGGGCGTCTTGACCGACCAGGCGGCCACGACGCTCGAGAACGCGGCCTCGGCACGTGCCGGCGTCGCTCCTTCCGAGGAGGCACGATGACCTCGATCGCTCGCGGGCGGGTCTTCCAGTCGCGGGACCCGATCGATCGCGAATTGCTGGAGAGCCTGAACAGGGCGGCAGTGCCGAATGTGGCCGACGCCATGCACGGCATGGGCGTCGTGCAGGGCATCTCGCCGGTTGGTCATTGGCTGCCCCAGGTGGCGGGCATGGCCGTGACGGCCGATGTCAGCCCGGGCGACGGCTTGCTGGGCCGTGCCGCGCTCGCGATGTGCCGACCGGGCGACATTCTCGTGATCAATGCCCATTCGAATCTCGACCGGGCCGTTCTCGGCGGCGCAGTCTGCATCGCGGCGAGAGACATCGGACTCGCGGCGATCGTCGTCGACGGCGCCGTACGCGATGTCGGCGAGATCGAGGAACTCGGCCTGCCAGTGCTCGCGAGAGGCGTCGTGCCACGATCGGGCACCACGGAATGCGGCTGGGGCGAGGTCAACGTACCGGTCGCGATCGGCGGTGTCGTCGTCATGCCCGGGGATGTCGTCATGGCGGGTCGCGAAGGCTGTGTCGTGGTGCCGCGCAGCGAACTGAAATCGGTCTTGG
>CAYRUW010000310.1:0-1749 GCA_964427465.1 uncultured Diaminobutyricimonas sp. | reverse complement strand
AGGACCTCGTGCTGCGTCAATCGGGTGCAGAGGTATACGACCAGTGGGTCGCGAACGAGGTCAAGTTCACCGACCCCGAGATCAAGCAGGCGTTCGAGTCGGTCGGAGAGATCATCCTCAACCCCGACTACGTCAACGCGGGCTTCGGCGATGTCGTCACGATCAACAGCACGCCGTTCGGCGACCCGGCAACCGCCCTCGTCGACGGTAGCTGCGTGCTGCACCACCAGGCGTCGTTCTACGACGGGTTCATCACGGATGCCGGCGGCACGGTCGCTGAGGATGGCGACATCTGGGCGTTCATCACTCCGGCTGCCGAGCCCGGCTCGAACGCCGTCACCGGTGGCGGCGAGATCGTCGGGGCCTTCTCGAACGACGAGGACACCATCAAGGTCCAGGAGTACCTCTCGAGCGGTGAGTGGGCGAACAGCCGCGTCTCGCTCGGCGGGGTCATCAGCGCCAACAAGGATCTCGACCCGGAGAACGCGTCGAGCAACATCCTGAAGCAGGCCATCGAGATCCTGCAGGATCCGGAGACAACCTTCCGCTTCGACGCGTCGGACCTCATGCCCGGTGCCGTCGGCGCGGGGACCTTCTGGACCGGCATGGTCGACTGGGTGAACGGCACCGATCTCGACACCGTACTGTCGCAGATCGAGGCAGGTTGGCCGGCCGACTGAACCGGTGACGAGGTCCGCCCGGGGTGATTCGGGCGGGCCTCGTCCCTTTCCCCGGCGACCACCCGCGTGCAAGAGTGGTCGAGTCTCGACACCGATGTCGAACCGAAAGGTGCGTCGATGAAAGACCTGCTGACACTGATCGGATCACTGCCCCCGCTCGCGCAGGTGCCGATCGTCATCGTGCTGTTCCTCGCGGCGGCGGCGCTCGTGATCTTCCTCATCGAGGTCGCGCCGCGCCCGGGACGCAAGTACACGATCATCCGCGCGATTGCGTGCGTCGCGATCCCGCTCGTGATCCTGCTGCTGCTCGGCTCGGTGATCTGGGCTGCCGCGATCGCCGCCGTGCTCGGGGGCCTGTTCTTCGTGCTCGACTACCGTTCGCGACGAGGCTCCGGATACCTGTTCGCGATGGTGGGCTTCCTGTCACCCGCTTTGGTGCTGCTCGCCGTCGGGCTCGTGTATCCGACAATTCAGACCTTCATCAATTCGTTCCTGAGCTCCCGGGGTCGATTCATCGGTTTCGACAACTTCGTCTGGATCTTCAGCCAGGAGTCGAACCTCGTGGTGATCCGCAACACGATCATCTGGGTGCTCGTGGTGCCGGTCATCTCGACGGCTGCCGGACTCGCCTACGCCGTCTTCATCGACAAGGCCCGCGGCGAGCGAATCTACAAGGCACTCGTCTTCATGCCGATGGCGATCTCCTTCGTCGGTGCGAGCATCATCTTCCGCTTCATCTACGCCTACCGCCCGGAGGGTGAGAGCCAGTATGGCCTGCTCAATCAGATCGTCGTCTGGCTGGGTCTGCCACCGGTCAACTGGTTGCAACAGGTGCCGCTCAACAGCTTCTTGCTCATGGTCGTGCTCATCTGGGTGCAGACCGGGTTCGCGATGGTGATCCTCTCGGCGGCGCTCAAGGGCGTGCCCACGGAGCAGATGGAGGCCGCGGAACTCGACGGAACCAACGGCTGGCAGCGGTTCTGGAACGTACAGGTGCCTGGCATCCGGGGCTCGCTCATCGTCGTGCTCACGACGATCTCGATCGCATCGCTCAAGGTCTTCGACATCG
>CAYRUW010000309.1:0-1760 GCA_964427465.1 uncultured Diaminobutyricimonas sp. | reverse complement strand
GGAGACGCCCTCGGCCTTCGTGAGCGCGACGACGAGCGGCTGCTGCCAGTCGGTCATGAAGCCCGGGTGCACATCCGTCTCGATCACGACCGGTTTGAGAGGCCCGCCAGGATGGTAGAACCGGATACCCTCCTCTTCGACGTCGAACGCGCCGCCGACCTTGCGGAACACGTTGAGGAAGGTCATGAGTTCTTGCTGCGCGGCGCCCTGCACGAGGATGTCACCCTCTGTCGCCAGCGCCGCCGCCGCCCAGCTCGCCGCCTCGTTCCGGTCGAAGATCGCCCGATGAGTGTAGCCGCGAAGGCGGTCCACCCCCTCGATGAGGATCACGCGGTTCGGCTCGACGGCGATCACCGCACCCATCTTCTGCAGGATCGCGATCAGATCCATGATTTCGGGCTCGATCGCCGCATTCTTCAGCTCGGTGACTCCCTTGGCCCGCACCGCCGAGAGCAGCACTTGCTCGGTCGCCCCGACGCTCGGGTACGGCAGTTCGATGTCGGCACCCTTAAGCCCGTTCGGCGCGGTCAGATGGATGCCCTCGTAGCTCTTGTCTACGACGGCCCCGAACGCACGCAGAGCATCCAAGTGGAAGTTGATCGGCCGGTCGCCGATGCGGCATCCGCCCAGGTCGGGAATGAACGCCTCGCCGAGCTGGTGCAGCAAGGGCCCGCAGAACAGGATGGGGATGCGGCTGGAACCGGCGTGGGCGTCGATCTCGGCGAAGTGCGCGCTTTTCACTTTGCGCGGGTCGAGCATGAGCTCTCCCGGTTCCGCGCTCGAGACCGCCACCCCATGGGCTTCGAGCAAGCCGCGTACGACTTGCACGTCGCTTATCTCGGGAACGTCTCGAAGCACGGATTCGGTCTCGCCCAGCAGCGAAGCGACCATGGCTTTGGTGACCAGGTTCTTCGCGCCACGCACCCGCACAACGCCCTTGAGCGGCTTGCCGCCATTGACGACGACCTTGTCACCCTTCAGGCCGACTCGTTGTCCGGCCCGCTGAGCGTCTTTGAGAAGTGCGTTCACTCAACCACTTTCGCTGGCTCTCTGACCGGGAGCGTCGCCGGCCGCCAGCTCGCCCGGCGGGTTTCGAACTCTGTGATCTTCGACTCGTCGCGCAGCGTTAGCGCGATATCGTCCAGACCCTCCATGAGCCTCCACTTAGTGTAGGCATCCACCTCGAAACCGACTGTGAGTTCGCCGACGGCCACGGTCTGCGCGGGCAAGTCGACCCTCACCTCGATTCCCGGCTGCTCCTCCAGTTTTTGCCAGATGCGCTCCACGTCGGATTCCGCCACCACTGCAGCGAGCAAGCCCTGCTTGCCCGCGTTGCCGCGGAAGATGTCGCCGAACCTGGAACTCAGCACGGCTCTGAAACCGAAGTCGCGCAACGCCCATACGGCGTGCTCACGGCTCGAACCGGTGCCGAAATCGGGCCCGGCGACGAGCACGCCGCCGTTGTCGTATGGGGGCTTGTTGAGCACGAACTCGGGGTCTTGCCGCCACGAGTAGAACAGCGCGTCGTCGAAACCGGTCTTGGTCACTCGCTTCAGGAACTGCGCCGGGATGATCTGGTCGGTGTCGACGTTCGACCGCCGCAGCGGGACTCCGATACCCGTGACGATGTCGATCTTCTCCATCAGCGCCCGCTCCCCTCGGAACCGGCGCCGACGGCCGCCTCGGCCGCCGGGTCAAACCCACCGTCGCCGTCGCCCCCATCCTGCTGCAAATCCCAAGGACTCGACAGCGTGCCGCGC
>CAYRUW010000308.1:0-1761 GCA_964427465.1 uncultured Diaminobutyricimonas sp. | reverse complement strand
GAGCGCGAGAAGGGCATCACGATTCTCGCGAAGAACACCGCCGTCACCTACGCCGGCGCGCACGCGACCGACGGCCCGGTCACGATCAACGTGATCGACACTCCCGGTCACGCCGACTTCGGCGGTGAGGTCGAGCGTGGCTTGAGCATGGTCGACGGGGTCGTGCTGCTCGTGGATGCGAGCGAAGGGCCGTTGCCGCAGACGCGGTTCGTGCTGCGCAAGGCACTCGCGGCGAAGCTCCCCGTGATTCTCGTGGTGAACAAGACCGACCGCCCGGATGCGCGCATCGCCGAGGTCGAGTCGGAGAGCCACGACCTGCTGCTGGGCCTTGCGAGCGACCTCGCCGACGAGGTCGACGACCTCGACCTCGACGCGATCCTCGACGTGCCGGTCGTCTACGCTTCCGGCCGCGCGGGTGCCGCGAGCCGGAACCGGCCCCGCAACGGCGACTTGCCCGACAACGACGACCTCGAGCCGTTGTTCGAGGCGATCCTCGCGCACATCCCCGCGCCGAGCTACGACCCCGCGCATCCGCTTCAAGCCCACGTCACCAACCTCGACGCTTCGCCGTTCCTGGGCCGGATCGCGCTGTTGCGGATCTTCAACGGCGAACTGAAGAAAGGCCAGACCGTCGCCTGGGTGCGGCACGACGGCAGTGTGCAGAACGTGCGGATCAGCGAACTGCTGAAGACTCGTGCGCTCGAACGCTACCCGGCCGAGCGCGGCGGACCCGGCGATATCGTGGCCGTGGCCGGGATCGACGACATCACGATCGGCGAGACCATCGCCGACCCCGACGACGTGCGTCCGCTGCCGGCGATCGCCATCGACGAGCCTGCGATCTCGATGACGATCGGCACCAACACTTCGCCGCTCGCGGGCAAGGTGAAAGGACACAAGCTCACCGCCCGGATGGTGAAAGACCGCCTCGACCGGGAACTGGTCGGCAACGTCTCGATCCGGCTCGTCGACATCGGCCGGCCCGACGCGTGGGAGGTGCAGGGGCGCGGCGAGCTCGCGCTCGCGATCCTGGTCGAGAACATGCGTCGCGAGGGCTTCGAACTGACCGTGGGCAAGCCGCAAGTGGTCACCCGCAAGGTCGACGGCAAGGTGCACGAACCGTACGAGAACCTCACCGTGGACGCGCCCGAAGAGCACCTGGGTGCGATCACCCAGCTGCTCGCAGCGCGCAAAGGCCGGATGGAGGGCATGAGCAACCACGGCACCGGCTGGGTTCGCATGCAATTCGTCGTGCCATCGCGCGGACTCATCGGATTCCGAAGCGAGTTCCTCACGGTCACGCGCGGCACCGGAATAGCGAGCGCGATTGCGCACGGCTACCACGAGTGGGCCGGTCCGATCGTCACGCGGAGTACCGGCTCGATCGTCGCCGACCGCGCGGGCGTGGCCACGCCGTTCGCGATGCTCGCCCTGCAGGAGCGCATGACCTTCTTCGTCGGCCCGACCGAGGAAGTGTACGAGGGCATGGTTGTGGGCGAGAATTCGCGTGCCGAGGACATGGACGTGAACGTCACGAAAGAGAAGAAGCTCACCAACATGCGCTCGTCCACGGCCGACGAGCTCGAGAAGCTGACTCCGCCGCGTCGTCTCTCGCTCGAGGAGTGCCTGGAATTCGCGCGCGAAGACGAGTGCGTCGAAGTGACCCCGGATGTCGTACGCATCCGCAAGGTCGAACTCGACCAGACCGCGCGGGCGAGGACGACGGCCCGGCTGAAGCGTCAAGACGCGTAGGCCGGGGGC
>CAYRUW010000307.1:0-1779 GCA_964427465.1 uncultured Diaminobutyricimonas sp. | reverse complement strand
CGTGCGAGGGACCCCAGTCGGTCAGCAAGAGCGCGCCTGCGGGGTAGAGGTTGCGCGACAGGAAGCGGGTGAGCGTCGGGGCGACGTTCCACGCCCCCGTGGAGAGGTAGATCACGGGGGCGCCCGGATACTCGCGGGCAAGCCGCTCGTAGAGCACAGCCATGCCGGCGACGGGTCGGCGCGCATGCTCGTCGAGTACGAATGTGTTCCAGGCGGCGAGGAACGGGCGGGGGAGCGCGGTCACCATGACCGTGTCGTCGACGTCGGAGAGGATGCCGATCTGCTGTGCGGGGTCGGCGACGAATACAGGGGCTACTACAGTCTCGGCGCCGGCGGACGACATCCTGATCTCGTGCCAGCCGGGTTCCAGTTGCAGCTCGAGGTCGGCGTCGATGACCCCGCCCCGGTCTGCTTGCACCACGAAAGTGGATTCGCCCGCCTGCACGGTCACTTCGGCGTGTTTCACAGGGATGCTGAAGAAGCTGCGCCAGCCGCGGATGCTCTTGTACCCCGGTACGTTCTCGCGGCCCGGGCGTGCCAGCAGCACGCGCCCGAGAACGCGGATCCAGCCGGCGCCGCCGTATCCCGTGAACGGGATGATTGTCTCGTCCAGCCCGCGCCTGCGCCCGCGCCGTTCGCGGAAGTTGTGGTAGCGGTCTTCGGCTCGCGAGGCCCAGTGCCGCAAAGGCGCCGGTTCGTCGCGAACGCGCTTCGATCGCTGGCGTGGCATTGGCCAAGTCTTTCACGAGCCGGAACGGTCCCCGGTCATGTGTACAAGCTCAGAACACGGTAGACGTGAGCATTTCCTCAGCTTGCCTCAAGCCGTATCGGCTTGCCGACCGTTAGGATCGTAACGTAATTTTCGGGGGCGGGAGATCTGAAGGAGTAGTCGTGCCAGGCAAGATGGAGGCCCCGGCTCGATCCGTGGGCACGGTGACCATCCGGAACGAACCGGTTCAGGCGCGCAGCACCGCGCGACTGTCCGGCTTGCTGGATGCAGCCGCGGCGGTGATCGACGAGATCGGATATGAGCGATTGACGACGGCCATGGTGGCCGAACGGTCGAACGCGTCGATCGGAACCGTGTACAGGTACTTTCCGGACCGGATTGTGGTGCTCCAGGCCCTAGCGGAGCGCAACCTCGAGCGGTTGACGGAACGGGTTCGCCAGGAGGTGGGCCGCAGCGAACACGAGACGTGGCGTGACGCCGTGCTCGGCGTCGTGGACGCCTATCTGGATTTCTTCCGGAACGAGCCCGGGTTCTCTTCGCTTCGGATCGGGGATGTGCTCGACCTGCGGCCGGTGCAGAAGGACTCGCGGGCAAGCAGCCGCCTGGCCCAGACGCTCGCCGAAGCACTTGGCGAACGGTTCTCGCTGCCGGACTCGGCCGCGCTCGCACTCGAGTCGGCCATCGTGATCGTCGACGCACTGCTCGATCGCGCGTTCCACGGCGACGACCGTGGCGATGAGCGGTTCGTGCGGCAAGCACGCGAGGCGGCTTCGCGAGTGGTCGGCGAGCAGGTGGCCCAGTCGGTTTCCTGAGCCGTCGCCTGGATCGCACCCAGCGACCGCGAGGGGATCGCGAAACGCACCCGCCGGCTCCCCACCAGATCGAGCCCGGCGGGATACCCGCGTGCCGTCACGGCAGGAGCGTGCCAGCGAAGTGATCGAGTTCCGCGCAGTCTCGAAGCGGTTTCCCGACGGCACGATCGCGGTCGACCGGTTCAGCGCCGTCATGCCCTCGCATCGCACGACAGTGCTCGTAGGCTCGTCCGGCTC
>CAYRUW010000306.1:0-1780 GCA_964427465.1 uncultured Diaminobutyricimonas sp. | reverse complement strand
CGGAGGCGGCGATGACCATGGCGGGCATAATCGGCCTGATCCCGGGGCTGGCTGTGTACCGCGCGCTTTACGAGTTCATGGACTCCGAATACGGGGTGACCGCTGCCTTGCCGGCCCTGGTGCTCGCCCTGGCCACCGGCCTGGGGCTTGCTGCCGGCACGACGATCGGCGGATTCGCCGCCCGCCGGATGTTCGGGCTCGACCGGCCGGCCGTGCTTTCGTTGCGACGGCCCCGCGGAGTGCGGTAGAAAGCGTTCTTGTGAGTGCAGAGCCGATGTGGGCCGCGGTCGTCGACAGCTATGGGCCGCCGCAGGCCGTGCGGCTCGCCGAAGTGTCCAGGCCGACACTCCGGCCAGGGCAAGTGCTCGTGCGCGTCGCCGCCGCGGCGGTCACGATCGCCGATGCCCGCATCCGCGGTGCCCGGGCGCCGAAAGGCTTCGCACTTTTCGCCCGTCTCGCGTTCGGCGTCTCTCGGCCCAGGCGGCGGATTCTGGGAAGTGGGTTCTCGGGAATCGTCGAAGCCGTCGGTGCGGACGTTTCCGGGTTTGCGCCGGGCGACGAAGTCTGCGGCACTACCGGCCTGGCAATGGGTGCGCACGCCGAGTTGGTTGCCGTGCCGACGAAGCGAATCGTGCGAAAGCCAGCAGAAGTCTCACACGACGATGCAGCGGGAGTGTTATTCGGCGGGACCTCGGCTCTGTATTTTCTGCGCGACAAGGCTGAATTGAAACGGGGCGATTCGGTTCTTGTCAACGGCGCATCAGGCGCTGTCGGCACCAACGCCATTCAGATTGCCAAACACATGGGTGCGACCGTGACCGGTGTGACCAGCTCCCGGAACCTGGGGCTTGTATCCGGCCTAGGCGCCGACCGCACCATCGACTACACGACCACGCCGCTCGCCGAGGTGACCGAGCGGTTCGACGTCGTGCTCGACACTGTCGGCAATCTCTCCCTCGAGTCCGGGGAACGCCTGCTCACCGACCGTGGTCAACTGCTACTCGCCGTCGCCGACCTGTGGCAGCTATTGCGCGCCCGTGGCCGGGTCAAAGCCGGTGCTGCGCCCGAGCGGACTGAAGACTTCGAACTGCTGCTGCAGATGGCGGCCGCCGGCGAACTCGTCGTGGTCAAAGATGCGGTGCTCGGCCTCGAGCAGATCGCAAGCGCCCATGAGCGAGTCGACTCCGGACACAAGGTCGGCAATGTGATCGTGCGGCCGGTGGCATGACGTTCCTTGTGCGCGCCGTGCGCTCGGCGATCGCGCCGGTGACCCGCACTCGTGCGTTCCGGCGGGTCGCGCCGGTCGCGCTTCCCGTGGCCGAACGCGTGCTGAGACGTGTAACCGGCGGCCGGGTGCAGGTGAGCGGGTTGCTGGTGCCGTCACTGGTGCTGCACTCGATCGGAGCTCGCTCGGGCGAGCGGCGCAGCGTGGAACTCATGTACACGCCCGACGGCCACGGGCGGGCGATCGTCGCCGGCACGAGCTTCGCCCGCGAACGCCACCCCGCGTGGACCTACAACCTGCTCGCGCATCCGGATGCCGAGATCACGGTGCGCGGCAGACGGATGCGAGTGCGTGCGGAACTCATCGACGACCCGGCCGAGCGCGAGGCGGCTTGGGAACGCATCCAGGACCAGTGGCCCGGATATCGCGCCTACGAACGCGACTCGGGACGGATCGTGCGGTTGTTCCTGCTGCGACCGGTCCGCGAATAGAGGTAGGGCTCCGCACGTAGAGGTGACGTCCCCGGGAGTGGTGTAGATCTCGGCGTTGAGTGTC
>CAYRUW010000305.1:0-1785 GCA_964427465.1 uncultured Diaminobutyricimonas sp. | reverse complement strand
CCGCCTGAGTTCGTGATCTCGGCCGTGCTGTTCGGCAGCTGCAGCCGGGCCGGATTGGGCACAGTGGACTCTGTCGTGAACGTACCGCTATCGATGCCCGCAGCGGCTACCAGCAACTTGAACGTCGAACCGGGGTGATAGAGCGAACCGCGGATGGTGCGGTTGATCAGCGGCTGGCCGGGATCGCCGTCGAGTTCCTCGTACGCCGCCATCACTTCGCTCGTGCGGTGCACGGCGAGTCTGTTCGGGTCATACGACGGCTTGGAGACCATGGCCAGGATTCCGCCCGTGCTGGGGTCGATCGCGATCACCGCCCCGGTCAGGTCGCCGAGCGCATCCCAAGCGGCCTGCTGCACCGCCGGGTCGATCGTCAGTTCGACCGCCGCGCCCTCGGGTTTCTCGCCGGTGAACACCGCGACAACCTGGTCGAGGAACTGCTCGTCGGCCGTCCCGCTCAAATAGTCGTTGAGCTCGGCCTCGATGCCGGTCAGGCCCTGATTGAGCGTGAAGTAACCGGTGATGTGCGCGTAGAGTTCGCTCGCGGGGTATTCGCGCAAGTATTCGTATTGGTCGTCCACCGGCACCGAGAGCGCGATCGCTTCTCCGTCGACGAGAATGGGGCCGCGTTCGGTGGAATAGCTCGCATAGAGGGCTCTCACGTTGCGGGGGTCGTCGGTGATCGTGTCCGCCTGGATCACCTGGATCACGCTCGTAGAGCTGAACAGGGCCAGGAACATGAGCAGCACGACGATGCTGACCCGGCGCAGTTCCTTGTTCACGACTCGATCACCACCCGCGGTTGATTGCGCACCGTGTCGGACAAGCGCAAGAGCAGCGCCGCGATGATCCAGTTGGCTACGAGCGCGGAACCGCCTGCGGCGAGGAACGGCGTGGTCAATCCCGTGAGCGGGATCACCCGGGTCACTCCGCCGATGACGATGAATGCCTGCAGTGCGATCACGAACGAGAGCCCGACGCCGAGCAGGCGCGTGAAGTCGTCTTGGCCGTTGAATCCGATGCGCAAGCCGCGCGAGACGAACAGCAAGTACAGGGCGAGGATTGCGAACAAGCCGATCAGCCCCAGTTCTTCGCCGAGCGACGGGATGATGTAGTCGCTCTCGGCGAGCGGCACCAGGTCGGGACGACCACGACCCAGACCCGTGCCCACGAGGCCCCCTTGCGCCATGCCGAAGATCCCCTGCACGACCTGATAGCTCACATTGTCGGAGAGGGCCGGGTCGAACGCGTTGAGCCACGCGTCGAAACGGCCGCGAACGTACTCGAGTGCGGAAACCGCCGCGATCGCACCGGCGGCGAAGAGGGCGAGCCCGATCACTATCCAGCTGAGCCGGCCGGTGCCGACATAGATCATCACCAGGAACAGGCCGAAGTACAACAGCGAGGTGCCCAGATCGCGCTGGAAGATGAGCACCGCCATCGCCGCTAGCCAGATCACCAGGATCGGGCCGAGGTCGCGCGCCCGGGGCAAGCGGAGCCCGAGCACGCGCTTGCCCATGAGCGAGAGCGAATCGCGACTGGTCACGAGGTAGCCCGCGAAGAAGATCGCCAGCGCGATTTTCGCCAGTTCGCCGGGCTGGAAGGTGAATGCGCCGATCTGGATCCACAAACGTGCGCCGTTCACGGTGCGTCCAATGAGCGGCAGCATGGGCAGCAGGAGCAACACGATCCCCGAGAACATCGCAATGTAGCGGTAGCGCTGCAGCACGCGATGGTTGCGGATGAGCACGATCGATCCAGCGGCGATCAGCATGGCCATCGCGGTCC
>CAYRUW010000304.1:0-1787 GCA_964427465.1 uncultured Diaminobutyricimonas sp. | reverse complement strand
GTGCCTGGCCGCGCCGCCGTAGGTGTCGACGATGATCTTGCGTCCGGTGAGTCCCGCATCGCCTTGCGGTCCGCCGACCTCGAACCGCCCGGTCGGGTTTATCAGAACGAGCGGGGCGCTCGTATCGACGTCGGCCTCGTCAAGCACAGGACGCACGACGAGTTCCTCGACCTCTGCCCGGAGATGTTCGGTCGCGACGTCCGCAGCATGCTGAGTGGAGAGCACAACGGTCTCGACCGTGCGTGGCTCGGCGCCTTCGTAGCCGACGGTGATCTGCGTCTTGCCGTCGGGCCGCAAATAATCGAGCTGCCCCGACTTGCGAACGTGCGCGAGTCGTTCCGACATCCGGTGCGCAAGCCAGATCGGCAACGGCATGAGTTGCGGAGTCTCCCGAGTTGCGAACCCGAACATGATGCCCTGGTCGCCTGCGCCCTGCCGGTCGTCCAGGTCGGTACTCGATTGCTCGCGCGCCTCGAAGGCCACGTCAACACCCTGGGCGATGTCGGGCGATTGCGCTCCGATCGAAATGGAGACACCGCACGAACGACCGTCGAACCATGCGTCGGACGAGTTGTAGCCGATCGCGGAAACCTTCTCGCGCACGATGTTCGGGATCTCCACGTAACCCTTCGTGGAGACTTCGCCCGCCACATGCACGAGACCCGTGGTCACGAGGGTTTCGACGGCGACGCGGCTGCCCGGGTCGACCGCGAGCAGCGCGTCGAGGATGCTGTCCGAGATCTGATCGCAGACCTTGTCGGGATGCCCCTCGGTTACGGACTCGGAGGTGAACAGGCGCAGGGATGTACTCATTGGTGACCAGTCAAGTGCGGGACGTCAGGCGAGCAAGTCGAGGATACGATGTGCCACCGACTCCTTGGAGCCGCCGGCCTCGCTCACTATATCGCCGGCGCGGTCCAGCACTACCACCTCGTTACGTTCCGTACCGAAGCCTTCCGACCAGCCGACGGAATTCAGCACGAGCAGGTCGCAACCCTTGCTCGCGACCTTTCGCCGTCCGAGCTCCAGCAACCGGTCGCGATTCGTCTCGGTCTCGGCGGCGAAACCGATGAGGGTTCGCCCTGGCACCTTTTGTTGCGCAAGCCCCGCGAGAATGTCGGGATTGCGCACGAGTTCGAGCGTGAGCTGCTCGCCTTGCGCATCCTTCTTGATCTTCGACTGCGCGACGGATTCCGGCCGGTAGTCCGCCACGGCGGCCGCCATGATCACGACTTGCGCGTTCTCGCCTTCCGCTTGCACGGCATCCGCCAGTTCGAGCGCCGTAGAGACCTCACGCACGACGACTCCGCTAGGTGGTGCGACCTCCAGGTTGGCCGCGATGAGTACGACGTCTGCGCCGCGGGCTGCCGCTGCTTGCGCGAGCGCGATCCCCTGCCTGCCGCTCGACCGGTTGCCGACATACCGCACCGGATCGAGGGGTTCCCTCGTGCCGCCCGCGGTGACCACGACACGTTTGCCCGCCAGGTCTTGCGGGTGCGCGGCCGCCAGCGCTGCTGCGACGATCGACTCGGGTTCGGCCATTCGCCCTGGTCCGGAATCCTCGCCGGTGAGCTGGCCGGACTCCGGGCCCACGAACACGACGCCGCGTTCGCGCAGCACTGCAGTATTCGCAACCGTCGCCGGGTTGTGCCACATTTCGGTGTGCATCGCGGGCGCGAGCACGAGCGGAGCGGTGCTGGCTAGCACCGTGTTCCCGAGCAGGTCGTCCGCGAGTCCCGCTGCGAGCTTGGCGATCGTGTTTGCTGTCGCGGGTGCGATCACGATGA
>CAYRUW010000303.1:0-1793 GCA_964427465.1 uncultured Diaminobutyricimonas sp. | reverse complement strand
AGTGGGGCATCCTGAAGGTGAGTCACAAGCGGTACCCGCTGAGCGACGGCAAGAACAGCACGATCGACAGTGCACTCGAACTCGTGGATCAAGGGGTGCGAGCGGACGAGATCGACCACGTCGTGGTCCGCATCCCGACCCGGCTCGCCGCCTTTCCCGGTTCCGACAACGCTGGGCCTTTCACGAGCATGAACGAGGTGCAAGCCAGCAGCCAGTTCGTCGTGGCCGCCGCCCTGCTCGGCCGGCCGATGAAGTCGCTGAAGACATTCCGGGACGACTATGCGGACGCCGAAATCGCTCAGTTGTGCCAGCGGATCGATCTGGTGGCTGAGGAAGGCCGAGTCATCGACGGCAAGAACGTGGCTCAAGTTGAAGTGGTACTGCGGGACGGACGCACCCTTGCTGCCGAGGTCGATCGGTCGGCCGAAAACGAGCCATCGATCGACTCGATGTCGGAGAAGTTGCACCTACTTGCCCAGGATGCCTGGTCGAAGCGCCGGATCGAGCGGGTTGTCGACCTGGTGCTCGGCGATCCGGCCACACCGATCGAAACGTTCTCAGCCGCGCTGCGCGGCGAGTCAGAAGGGAAATGATCATGAAGCGCGAAATAAAGCTCGGCCTGATTTCCAGAGGTTCCGGACACAGCGTCGGGTCCTGGCGACAAGAGGGGGTGCCGTCCAACGCGGCCGCCAACTTCGAGTTCCAGAAGGAGCTCGTTCTCCGTGCGGAGGAGGCCTTGTTCGACTTCGTGTTCGTGGCCTACTCCGACTACGTGGGGCCGACCTCCGAGCCGTTCTTCATGAGCCGGTTCGATCCGATAGTGCAGTTGTCCGCACTCGCCGCCGTGACCTCGCGGATCGGTTTCGTCGGCACCATGTCGGCAACCTTCACTCCGCCCTACACGGTAGCGCGGCAGCTGGGTTCGCTCGACGTGTTGAGCCATGGCCGCGCCGGCTGGAACGTGGTAACCGCAGGAGTCGACGATGCGGCGAAGAACTACGGAGGGGAGAAGACTCCCTCGCACGCCGACCGATATGCGCTCGCGGAAGAGTTCTACGATGCGGTGAATGCGCTCTGGCACACGTGGCCCGAAGGCGCGTTCGTCCGGGACAAGGCGCGCAACATCTACGTCGATCCCGAGAAGTTCCGGCGTACCGACTTCCGCGGCGAGCACTATTCGGTGCTCGGCCCGCCGAACATCGAGCCCTCCGAGCAGGGCAGCCCGGTGATCTTCCAGGCCGGTGCCTCGCCTGCCGGGCTTGCACTGGCCGGGCGGATCGCGGAGGGGACTTTCACGAACAACACCGACGACGAGGCTCTCGAGAAGTACAACGCCGGTCTCACCGCGGCAGCCGAGGCCGCCGGCCGTTCGCGCTCCGACATCCGTGTGATGGCAGGTATTCGCCCCATCATCGGCGACACGGTGGAAGCGGCGGCCGAGAAGCTGGACCGTGCGACGCGGCTCATCGATGACCGCACGGCGCTGGAGCACTTGTCGCGGTTCTTCGACTACCACGACCTGACCCAATACGACCCTGACCAGCCGCCGCCGAAGAACCTGGCCGAGTTCGCCAAAGAGGGACACGTTTCGACGGCGCAGCTCTACCTCGACATGGCCGAACGCGATGGGTTGTCGCTGCGCGAACTCGCATATCGCAAGCTCGCGCCGCAAGACAGGTTCACCGGCACCGCCGAGCAAGTCGCCGACGAACTCGAGTCCATTTTCGAACGGGGTCTGGTGGATGGCTTCTTGCTCTCGAGCTATGTCGAGCCCGAGGGCAGTGCTGACTTCA
>CAYRUW010000302.1:0-1797 GCA_964427465.1 uncultured Diaminobutyricimonas sp. | reverse complement strand
TCACGGCGAGTCCTGGTCGTTGGCACTTTCGCTCAAGCTCGCCTCGGCACAATTGCTGCGCCGGGAATCCGCGGCCGGCGATCCCGTGCTCATGCTCGACGATGTTTTCGCCGAACTCGACGCGCGACGCAGGTCCAGGCTCGCGGATGCGGCGCGCGACTTCGAGCAAGTGCTCATCACGGCTGCAGTGCTGGAGGATGTCCCCGACGAGTTACGCGCGAACACCGTGCACATCCGGGCCGGCCAAATCGTGCAGGATGGCGACCATGACCGAAGAGACTTCTGAGCCGGCGCGGGTGTACGCCCGATTCCGCAAAGTGTTCGGCGGCTCGGCCATGCGCACGGGCGAGGCACGCCGCCGCGCGAAGCGAGACCGCGAGTCGAGCACGCCGTTCGGCTCCGGACGCGACCCGCTGGAGCTGAGTGCGGTCATCGAGTCGTTCACCGAGCGGATGGGCTGGTCGTCTCCGCTGGCCCGTTCCGAGTTGCTGGCTTCCTGGGCGGAGATCGCCGGAGCCGAGACTGCCGAGCACTCCAGTCCGGTGGGTGTCGAGAACGGCGTGCTGACGGTCGCATGCGACTCGACCGCGTGGGCGACCCAGTTGCGGATGCTCCGCACACAGATCACCACGGAGATAGCCAGACGGTACCCGCAGGCCGCTATCGACTCCGTACGATTCGAGGGACCAGGGGTCCCGAGCTGGAAACGTGGCCGCAGAGCAGTTCCAGGGCGTGGTCCACGCGATACTTACGGCTGACCCAGCAAATCTGCCATCGAACGCCGCGAAAGCCGCCACAGCGGGCTAGAAACGGCTTTCGGCTGCCCTGATTTGATAGACTCGAACGGTCGTCGAGACCATCAGCCGCAGGTCTTCGCGGCGGCGTGAGCCATACCTTTTCTCGACGCGACGGGAGCGCAATTCCACATGTCACCTAAGTCGCAGGACGTGCCAAGCGAAGACAACTACGGTGCCAGCGCGATTCAGGTGCTCGAAGGCCTCGAGGCCGTGCGCAAGCGCCCCGGAATGTACATCGGATCCACCGGGCCGCGTGGTTTGCACCACCTTGTATACGAGATCGTCGACAACTCGGTCGACGAAGCGCTCGCGGGCCATTGCGACAACATCAGGATCACGATCCTCGAAGACGGCGGCATCCGCGTCGTCGACGACGGTCGTGGCATCCCGGTCGATGAGCACCCGATCGAGAAGCGCTCGACGGTCGAGGTCGTGCTGACCATCCTGCACGCCGGCGGAAAATTCGGCGGCGGCGGATACGCCGTCTCCGGCGGTCTGCACGGAGTGGGCAGCTCGGTCGTCAACGCACTGTCGAAGCGACTGGACGTCGAAGTGCACCGGCAGGGGTTCGTCTGGCGGCAAAGCTACCGCAACGGCGTGCCCGAGGCCCCGCTGGCCCAAGGCGAGAAGACCGAACTCACGGGCACCACGATCACCTTCTGGCCCAATGACGACATCTTCGAAACCGTCGAATTCGACTACGAGACGCTGCGCACCAGGTTCCAGCAGATGGCGTTCCTGAACAAGGGGCTGCGCATAGTCATCTCCGACGAACGCGACTCGGAAGACACCGGCGGTGTTCGCACCGAAGAGTTCCTGTACGAGCGCGGGCTCGTCGACTACGTCGAGCACTTGAACTCCACCAAGAAGAACGAGCCGGTGCATCCCGAGATCATCTCGTTCGAATCCGAAGACACCGAGCGGAAGATCGCCCTCGAAGTCGCGATGCAATGGACCACGGCCTACACCGAAAGCGTGCATACCTACGCGAATACGATCA
>CAYRUW010000301.1:0-1801 GCA_964427465.1 uncultured Diaminobutyricimonas sp. | reverse complement strand
AGATCGTGGCCGAGTACGAGCGAGCCAAGGCGCATTGGGACCACCTCGGCGCCGGTGACCGCGTGACTTTGCACTTGCATGCCGGCGGGCACCAAGTCGACGGGGCAAGCCTGGTCGACTGGTTGTCGGTGCACTTTCCCGCCCATCCCTGAACGAGGCGCGATTCGCTCCCGGGGGAGAGCGAGCGTGTCGACAAGCGAACTGAAGTAACACGTTTTGGTACCGAGAGCTATTCAACGGAACGTGGCGGCTGAGAGGCGAATCCTGATGCGATGGACCAGACGACAATTCGTGGCTACTGCAGGCATGGCCTTGGCGCCCACATTGATCGGCAGCTCAGCTGTCGCCGCTCCAAAGCCGGCGACAACGCGGGTGGCGGGCGTCTATCAGCAGATCACCGCGGACGGAAACTACATCAATCCCCGCTTTGGCGGCGTGCAAGGCCTTCTGGCGTTTGCGGCTCTCGTGGACGCTACCGGTGCCGGCGAGCACCGCGACACGTTTGCCAAGATTTTGGAATTTCTGGACCGCAGCCGGCCGGCGTTCATGACTCCAGAGGTCGGTGTGCAGATCCTGCACAGCGATTTCCTCAGGTCCCATCCCCGCATGATGGAAGACCTGGAAAGTTTCGTGACAGAGCTTCTCGATTCGTTCGAGGCGGACCCGAACTCGCTGTTGCGCCAGGGCCAGATCCGCAACCTGAGCGGCAGTGCAGAAATGTTGGTCGCCTTCGCCGACCACCTCGAACGGGTCGACACGACCGGCCGGGAGCATGCGGCGAAGGTGAAACAGATCCGGCGCCTCGACAACGCCTCGGTGGCGATGCTTGATCGGCTCGTCGATCTTCAGTTCACTCACGACGAGGCCGTGACCGTCTTGGGCAACGGTCGCTGGACTGGAACGTTCCCGCACATGATCGACGGCGCGGACGGGAACATGGGCGACCTCGACGTTTCCACGTGGTCGCCGGCCATGCTCTCGCTCAATCAGTACAAGTCGATCCGCGCGCTGGCCGCTGGTTTCGGACGACACAAGCGGGCGGCGTACGAGCGGGCAGCGGCAGCAGCCTCGCGCATCATTCTCTCGACCGACTCTGTCGACCCGGATCTCGTCTACGCGGGCGATCCCGCCGGCTTTCCGCTGGATGGAGCGGATTTCGTGTTCGGCGACGAGACCGGCGAGCACGCCTATGTCGTCAGTTACGGCTGGTCACCCAATGCGATCGCCGAGATCGGCGCGGCTGCGCAATCCCTCCACAACAACGGCGTCACGGTCTCCCGATCGAGGGACTGGATCGACACATATTGGACGACGATGCCACCGGAATCGGTGCTCGACCCGGATTCGTACCGCGGGGGACTGCTGGCCAAGGTCGCGCATTCACACGATTTCGTGCAGGCGACCCAACTTCCGGTGCCGGCCGACTTTCCCTGGATCGACCTCGAACGGGCGAGCTATGCCGGTACGGGCGACGACGGCGTCCGGCGCGGTGGCTGGTACGACGGCTCGGGGCGCGGCACCATGAGCGCCTCGTATTCGCAGATCATGCTCTCGGCGTACGTCGAAACGGGCGGACGGGACGCCTCGGTGCTGGCCAGAGCGGCCGAGTGGTGGCATCGCATGATCGTCTGGGAGCAGGTCTAGCCAGGGCTGACGTGGAGGGTACGTAGGCCCTTCTGTTCTGCTCCCTGGCCAGGCCCGCGACGGCTACGAGCCCATTGACGCTTCTCGAAAGCGCCCGTACGTTCTGAGAGAACCTTTTCTATCGCGGCCTCGGGCGCCGCGCAGCTGATCGCTCGGA
>CAYRUW010000300.1:0-1808 GCA_964427465.1 uncultured Diaminobutyricimonas sp. | reverse complement strand
GCCGTCTCGAAGGAAGGGCAACTGCCGCCTGGACTCAAGACGCAGATCGAACGCGACCTCGAAGTGCTGATCGGCGAGGAGTGGCTCAGCGAGCCGTCGCAGACGGTCGATGCGAGTGCGCGCGCGGATTGGCAGTCGAGCGAACTTTTCGCCGCGATCGAGGAGAGCCGGCACAACGGATTGCAAGTAGAGGTGAGCGGCGACCTTGCCGCGATCGGCCGCATCGACCGGGCGCGCGCGCGAGTTCTGGGCCTAGCCGTGAAGCAGTGTCTTGTGAACGTGCTCAAGCACGCCGGTACGGATCGTGCTGAAGTCGTGGTCTACGGGTCAGAGCAGGATCTGACCGTGATGGTGATCGACGCCGGCAAAGGCTTCCGAGTCGAACAGACCCGTAGCGACCGCCTGGGCTTGCGCGCCTCGGTGGTCAATCGGGTGGAGTCTCTCGGCGGCAAGGTGCAAGTCTGGTCGACGCCCGGGCGAGGCACTTCGGTGATGATCCGGATTCCGGCGCCGCAATCCGACGATCCAGCGGGCGAGTCCGCTGACGCTGCCGAGGCACGATGAGCCGGGAACGCACTCACCAGCAGCTCGACCCGATCGCGGGCCTCGAGACTCGTCCGGTGACCCTGCTCATCGCCACCGGTGTCTTCACGATGACGCTTGTGCTCGATTCGGTGCGCTGGCACCAGGTCACCGACTTCGCGCTCGCGATCTCGGCGCTCGCCTTGCTCGGGGTAGCGTGCCTGACCGTCGTGGTCGTTTCGGCACCGTCGCGCGCGCCTGTGTCGAGGGCGGCCCACATGGCCATGTATGTCCCGGCGACCGCTGCGATAGTGCTCGACACCGCCGGTCGCTGGGGCGCGTCGGCGGCCGACGGCACCAACCCGATGGCGCTCGCGATCGGTGCACTCCTGGTCGCGATGGCGCCATATCGGCCTGCTCGCGAACTGGCCGCCGCGGGAGTCCTCGCGTCATTGCTGATCGGTTTCGTGGCTCTGCTGCACTCGAGCGCGATCGACGCGCCCAATGTCGTGCACATCATCACCTGGAGCGTTCCGGTGCTCTCGCTCGGACTGGCCGCTGCCGCGTTCGCATCGGCCATGGTCGTCGCGATCGAGAACTGGCAGCGTCGTGCGGATGCTGCATCGCGCGAGGCGACCCAGACCATGGAGCAAGGAATCGCCAAGTCGGTGCAGCAGGACCGGGTGACGATTCTCAACCAGGATGTGGTGCCTTTCTTCGTCGGACTGCTCGATCGCGATCGCCTGACCCCCGAGGATCGTGCCCGCGCAGGCGAGATCTCCGATTCGATCCGGCGGCTCATGGTGGCCGAAGTCGATCGCACGTGGCTCGACGACGTCGTGCGGGATCTGGCCGAAGGGCGGATCGATGCACGTGCCGTGCGGGACTCGCAGCGTCTCGCGCAAGCGATGTCGACCCATCAGCGGGCCGCGTTCCGTGCGTTGCTCGTTGCCGTGTGCGACATGCCCGGCTTCGATCCCGGATTCTTCGCAGTGTCGATAACCGCCTCGGATCCGGGCCTTGCGTGGGTGAACCTGACGGTTCGCGTCGAGGCTCCCGAGGCGAGCCCGCGTTCTGCGCTGGCACCTTACCTGGCGGCCATCCGGGTCATGTTCCGCGAGGTCACCGTCGACCGGCTGCCTTCGGCCCTCGCCGTAAGATTCTGCTATGCCAGGTAGCACGCAGTGGGACACGCCGCCGGTCACGGTCCCGGCGCCGGCGCCCGATGAGCGCACCCGGCTGGCGATCCTGGACGACCACGAAGTGCTGCTCGACAGCATGAGCAG
>CAYRUW010000299.1:0-1815 GCA_964427465.1 uncultured Diaminobutyricimonas sp. | reverse complement strand
CATCCAGACCGCGAACACCGCGAACACCCGCCAGGACTGGCAATTCCAGCAGTCGGGCACCGGCCGCTACCAGCTCGTCAACCGCGCCACGGGGTACTGCCTCACATCGCAGAGCCTGACAGCCGACGTCGGCACGGCGATGACCCAGACCCCGTGCAACAGCACCGACTTCCAGTGGTTCCTGCCGGACGTCTCGTTGCCCAACTTCAACTGCACCGCCGCCACCACCGGCGCCGACCGCAACCTCGCCTTGACGTGGGGGAGCACGAGCGGCACCTTCACTCTGTGGATCGACGGGGTCGCAACGTCGTCGACGGTCAGCGGCACCAACACGGGGCTGACGCGAACCATCGCGGAAGGCAGCTACCCCGTCGGTACGCACTCGTACGAGGTGCGCGACGCCAACGGCGTCACGGTTGGCAGCGGCCAGTTCACGATGGCGAACGAGACGTACTGGATCTTCTGGCCGTGGCTCGAAGGAAACCGGGTCGTGCTCAGCGGGTGCACGCCATGATCCGGCGGGTGCTCGCGGGACTCGCCGCTCTCGCCGCGACGGTCGGCACGCTCGTCGCCGCATCCCCCGCGCAGGCCGCGCCGCACGCGCTCGAGTTCAGCACCGACGGGGTGACCTGGTCGGCGACGCCGCTCGGCAGCCTCTTCGGTGGCGACTTCCGCTACGTGCCCGGCGATACGCAGAGCAGCACGATCTACGTGCGCAACGTGCGCGCCGTTCCGACCTCGGTGATGATGGCGATCACGGATGTGAGCTACGACGACACCGAGTTCGGCACCGCGCTCAGCATCGCCGCCACCGACTTCGACTCGGGGGGACTGCCCGCGACCTCGATCGGCGCGGTGCCCGCCTGCACGGTGATCGCCCCCCGACGCGACCTGGGCCCCGGCGAGAGCTTCGGCGTGCGGCTCGACCTCGCCGTGGCCCCCTGGCTGAGCGGTGGGCACGGCCAGTCGAGCTCGGCGAACTTCGCACTCGTGGTCGGCATGGCCGACCGCGACACCCCGATCGCCGCGAACAGCTGCCTGAACGCTGCCGCATCCATCCCCGCGTTCGGCAACGGGGGGCGCATCGCCAGCACCGGTGTGCATGAGCCGTATGCTGCTCTCAGCTTTGCTGGATTCGCATTGGGGGCAGGATGCGTGCTGATCGTGATGGTGCGCCGTCGGCGCCGGAAGACGACGGTGTGAGCGCCGCAGACCCCGGCGAGATCACCGAGAAGCGCCGCGGCGGACTGTGGTCGGCCATCGGCACCGGGCTGAGCTTCGGACTGCTCGCGCTCGTGGTGCTCATCGCCGTGCTCGTGATCGTCGTGCCGGCCGTCATCAACGGTCGCGCGCTCACGGTGCTGACCTCGTCGATGGAGCCGGCATACCCGCCCGGCACGCTCGTCGTGGTCGCGCCGACGGCTCCCGACGACATCCGCATCGGCGACGTGCTCACCTACCAGCTCGAGTCCGGCAAACCGACCCTCGTGACGCACCGCGTCATCGAGATCGGCACCAACACCGCGGATGGCACGCGAACCTTCACGACGAAAGGCGACAACAACGACATCCCGGATGCCGATCCGGTGATGGAGGTGCAGGTCGTGGGCACCGTGCTGTACGCGATCCCCTACCTCGGCTACGTCAACACGGCGGTCAACGGAGACCTCAGGGCGCTCATCGTTCCGGTGATCGTGGGCGGTCTTCTCGTCTACGCCGTGTGGATGGTCGTCTCGAGCTTCCGCGACAAGCGCACGAAGGCGCAGGGCGACCGCACCCCCAGCCTGATCGGCGAAGCGATCCGGCGCACCGCCG
>CAYRUW010000298.1:0-1825 GCA_964427465.1 uncultured Diaminobutyricimonas sp. | reverse complement strand
GTGCCGCTCGTCACGGTCATCACCCGCAAGGCGTACGGCGGCGCATACATCGTGATGGGGTCCAAGCAACTCGGTGCCGACATCAACTATGCGTGGCCGACGGCCGAGATCGCGGTCATGGGCGGCCAAGGTGCAGTCAACATCCTCTACCGCAACGAATTGCGCGCCGCCGAGGAGGCGGGCGAGGATGTCGCAGCCGTGCGCACGAAGCTGGCTAACGAGTACACCTACTCGGTCGCAAGTCCCTTCCTCGCGGCCGAGCGCGGTGAACTCGACGGCGTGATCGAACCGGCCGCGACCCGCGTCGCGGTGGTGAAGGCGTTGCGCGCCCTGCGCACCAAGCGGGCGAGTTTGCCTCCTAAAAAGCATGGAAACATACCCCTATGACGCGCGATACGCCGGAACCGTTCGACGTGCGAGTGGTGCGGGGCGCACCCCAGGCGATCGAACTGGCCGCGGCCACCGCGGTGCTACGTGCAACCCTCGCAGAGCTCGCACGCGACGGCGAGCGGGCGATCCCGACCGAGCAGCCGTCCGCCTGGCGGCGAAGCCAGCGGGTGCTCCGGACGAGGATCGAGCCGGGACCCGGCGCCTGGAACGCGCAGTTCCGCTGAGCGGTCCGCAACCCCGAACTGGGGTACGCGTAGCGTTTCCATGTCCCCCGTTTCTCGGAAGGTATTGCCCTATCATGTGGGAAACAAACGCGCCGTAGTTCGCGTTTGTCCCCCGGGTGGTCCGCAAAATGTACCCCGTTTGTCCCCCTTATGGACGACTGCGGAGGTACGGGAGAACGTCCATGATTGTAGGCAGGTGCTCGCAAGATGCACCGCCGGTCATTGGTCGTCTAGGGTAAGCGGGCCAATGGCTTGGGGGCGGGTCAGGGTGATATTCGGGTTGTCACCCTGACCCGAATCTTGTTAAGGGACCGGAGCAATCGCCGGTCCCTTAATCTTTGCCGCCGCGACGCGCTGGCGAATCGAGCGGCACGAGGGCACCGCATGCGCTCGAGTGCCCGCCGACGAGGCTCAGGGTCCGAGAATCCGGTTGCGTCCGATCTCGAGCCACAACTCGACCTCGTCCTCCTCGCCGTCTAGCTCGCTGTCGCCTTTCGTGCGAAGCCCGACCACCGTGACCGCGACCTCCGACCCCTCCGGCACAGTACGAGCGATCACCTTGTCGGCGCTCGTGCCGGCGATCGCATCCGCGAGCCTGCCGAGCACCCGGTCCAGGTCGTCGTCGCTCAAGTCGTCGATCCCGCCCTCGTCGAGCAGCGTCACTGTGATCCCACGTCGCCTTGCCGCCATGACTTGCTCGCGCACGGCATCGTTGAGCAGTCTCCGCCCGCGGATCTCGTCGCGGATCGCGCCCTCCAGATGCAAGCACTCGGCACGCTCGCGCTCATCGAGTTCACCCTGACTCGCCTGGATGCGGCGCAGCATCGGAATCGCCATCCGGCTCGTGCGATCCAGCCGGAACCGGCGTTCGTACAAGTGCGCCTCTTGCGCCGCCTGCCATTCGGTCGCCTCGCGCTCCGCTAGCGCGAAACGCTGCGCGTCGCGACCGGCTTTGGCCATGGCACGGCTCAGGATGTGGGAGACCGCCACCCACGATGCGCTGCCGATGACGCCGAGGCCGCCGAGCGCCCCTGGGCCCGCCCAGACGATCGTCTGCACCACCAGGAACACGATCCCGACCCAGGCGAACACGTGCCGGCGCCGGGTCGAGGTGATCGTCATGAGGGTCCCGACCGCAGCCACGTACCACGTCGCATAGCCGTTCTCGCGAGCCGGATCCAGCTCTGGGGTCACCAGCAACGTCATCACGA
>CAYRUW010000297.1:0-1856 GCA_964427465.1 uncultured Diaminobutyricimonas sp. | reverse complement strand
ATCATCGCGATGTGCAACCAGAAGGGCGGCGTCGGCAAGACGACGACGAGCATCAACCTGGGCGCGGCGCTTGCCGAATACGGGCGCAAAGTGCTCGCCGTCGACTTCGACCCGCAAGGCGCGCTCTCGGCTGGGCTCGGCGTGCCGACCCACGACGTGACCACCATCTACGACTTGCTCATCGGCAAGGAACGTGACCCGAAAACGGCGGTGCTCGAGACGAAGGTGCCGAACCTCGACGTGATCCCGGCCAACATCGACCTGTCGGCGGCCGAGGTGCACCTTGTCAACGAGGTGGCACGCGAGCAGACCCTTTCCCGAGTGCTGCGCACCCTCGCGCCAGGCTACGACGTGGTGCTGATCGACTGCCAGCCGTCGCTGGGCATCCTCACCGTGAACGCGCTCACGGCTGCGCACGGCGTGGTGATCCCGCTTGAGTGCGAGTACTTCGCGCTGCGCGGCGTGGCGCTGCTGATCGAGACGATCGAGAAGGTGCGCGACCGGCTGAACCCGGCGCTAGCGCTCGACGGCATCCTCGCGACCATGTTCGACCCGCGCACGCTGCACTGCCGTGAAGTGCTCGAACGGGTCACCGAGGCGTTCGGCGATCGCGTGCTGGACACGGTCATCGCGCGTACCGTGAAGTTCCCCGACGCGAGCGTCTCCGCAAGCCCGATCACCGATTTCGCTCCCGACCATCCGGCCGCCCACGCCTACCGCCGACTCGCCCGAGAGTTGATCTTCCGTGGCGCAGTCGCCTGACGCGGTCGCCGAACTGGAGCAGGCCGGCGGCACCGGATTCTCGCTCACGCTGTCGAACTTCAGCGGTCCCTTCGACTTGCTGCTTTCGCTCATCGCAAAGCACGAACTCGACATAACCGAGGTTGCGCTCAGCGCCGTCACCGACGAGTTCATCGCGTATCTCTCGGGCATCGAAGACGACAAAGAGCTCGACCAGGCCAGCGAGTTCCTGGTGGTCGCAGCGACCCTGCTCGACTTGAAAATCGCGGGTCTGCTGCCGCAAGGCGAACTCGTCGATGCGGAGGATGTCGCGCTGCTCGAAGCGCGCGACCTTTTGTTCGCGAGGCTGCTGCAATATCGCGCCTTCAAGGAGGCGTCGGCCTGGTTCTCGCAGCGGCTGGATGCGGAAGGCGCGCGTCACGCGCGCACGGTGCGCCTGGAGGAGAAGTACCGGCAGCGCACCCCGGAACTGGTGTGGACGCTCACCGCCGACGACTTCGCCGCATTAGCGGCGCTCGCGCTCGCGCCGCGCGAGGTGCCGACGGTGGGGATCGACCACCTGCACGCGCCGCTCGTGAGCATCCGGGAACAGGCCGCGCATGTGGTGGCGCTGCTGCGGCAGGGTGAGCCGCTCACGTTCCGCCAGCTGATCGCCGGCGCCGACCAGAAGGGCGTGGTCGTCGCCCGGTTCCTCGCCGTGCTCGAGCTCTACCGGCACTCGTCGATCGCGTTCGAGCAGCTCGAACCGCTCGGCGAGCTGACCATCCGGTGGACGGGTGAGCACTGGTCCGACGAGAACCTCGCGAGCCTCGGAGCCGACTATGACAATTGACACCCCGCCCGCCGCGGACCCCGTGGGTCGAGTAGCCGTCGCCTCCGTGGGTCGAGTAGTCGTCGCCTCCGGCGACGGCGTATCGAGACCGAGACCCCCCGCCCAACCCGTGGGTCGAGCCGCCGACTCCGTGGGTCGAGTAGCCGTCGCCAAGGGCGTCGGCGTATCGAGACCCCCCGCGGACCCCGTGGGTGGGGCGCGCTGGAGCTTGGAGCGAAGCCCATTTCGGCGCGCTGGAGCTTGGAGCGAAGCCCATTTCTGGGCTTCGCCGCGACGCCAGCGC
>CAYRUW010000296.1:0-1873 GCA_964427465.1 uncultured Diaminobutyricimonas sp. | reverse complement strand
GGTGCTCGCCGACCGGATCGCCGCGGCCGGCATCCCGGCCGTGCTCGTGACCCACGACCCGCTCGACGCATTCGTGCTCGCCGACCGGGTCGCGATTCTCGACAACGGCCGGATCGTCGAGTCGGGTGCGAAAGAACGGGTGCTCGGCGAACCGCAGCACCGGTTTGCCGCGTCGCTCGCCGGTGCCGGCTTGATCAGCGCGATCGCTGATGCCGACGGCTCCGTGCGACTCGATCTCGGTGCCCGGCCCGGCACCCGCGTGTGGCTGCGCGGCCCCCTCGGCGGCTGAAGCGGTCGTTCACCGTCACGGAATTTTCCCGGTCGCGAAACCGAGGGCGGCCTCCGGATGGGTGGGAGAATCCCGCTGTGAACCCGGCACGGCCCGCCTCGGGACGGATCTCATTCGCCGCAGCACTCGTGCTGCTCGGTGCCGGCGGGTTGCTCGCCGCTCTGGCGCTCACGCTCGAGAAGTTCGCGCTGCTTGCCGATCCGGACGCTCCGCTCGCATGCGACTTCAGTGTCTTGTTCGGCTGCAGCACCAACCTGAATTCCGCCCAGGGCGCGGTGTTCGGAGTTCCGAACCCGCTCGTCGGCCTGGTCTTCTTCGCGGGCGTCGTCACCGTCGGGTTCGTCGTGCTCGCGAAGGCAGAACTCGCGAAGTGGTTCTGGATCGCCTTCAACCTGGCGGTGGCCGGCTCACTCGCTCTCGTGATCTGGTTCGTCGTGCAGAGCGTCTACGTGCTCGGCGTGCTGTGCCCATGGTGCATGCTCACGTGGGCGGTCACGATCCCGTTGTTCTGGCTCGTGACCCTGCACAACTTGCGAACGACCGGCCCATCGAGTGCGCTGGGTCGGGTAGCACGGGCCGCCTACGGCTGGATTCCGCTGATCACGCTCGTGAGCTACCTCGTGGTCGCGGTGCTCATCGAGTCGCGCCTGGATGTGCTCGGAGACCTGCTCGGTTAGGGCACTGATGCAAGCAGCGCCCTAACCCTGGCTGGAACCGCCTAGCCCGAAACCCTGGCTGCAGCCGGTCTGAATGCAGCCGGTCTGAATGCAGCCGGTCTAGCTGCAGCCGCTCGTGCTGCCGCAGCCCTCGCACACGTAGCAGGAACCGGACGGGCGCATCTTGATACCGCACGACAGGCACAGCGGCGCGTCCGCGGTCATCCCCTGCTGCAGTTCGAACAACTCCGCCGAGGAGTGCACGGATGCCGGAGCCGGCGCGGATCGCTCGGCCGCCGGCGCGGCCGGCGTTGTCGCCTGCTCGGCTGCCTGCTCGGCGGTTGCCTGCTCGGCGGCCGTCTGCTGCGGCGCGGAAGCCGCCGGCTGAGTGTCGGATGCCGCGACGGAGTCGTAGCCGCCGGCATCCAATTGCGCCGTGCGCTCGGCCGTCGTGAAGATGCCCATCGCCGCGCGCTGCTCGTACGGCAGGTAGTCCAGCGCAAGACGCCGGAAGATGTAGTCCATCATCGACTGCGCCATCCTGATATCCGGGTCGTCGGTCATGCCCGACGGCTCGAAACGCAGGTTGGTGAACTTCTCGACGTAGGTCTGCAGCGGAACACCGTACTGCAGCCCGATCGAGACCGCGATCGAGAACGCATCCATCACGCCGGCGAGAGTCGAACCCTGCTTGCCGAGGCGCAAGAAGATCTCGCCGAGGCCGTTGTCCGGGTAGGAGCCCGCGGTGAGGTAGCCCTCGGCACCGGCCACGCTGAACGAAGTCGTCACCGACGGCCGGGTCTTGGGCAGGCGCCGGCGCACCGGCTGGCTGTGCTCGGCCGCGGCCGGCGCATCCGTCTTGGCCTGGTTGCCGTCCGAGAGCGGCTGGCCGACCTTGCAGTTGTCGCGATAGATCGCGAGCGCCTTG
>CAYRUW010000295.1:0-1874 GCA_964427465.1 uncultured Diaminobutyricimonas sp. | reverse complement strand
GGCGAGTTTCGTACTGCGAGCGGCGGGCGCGTTGATCGACTTCTTGGTCTACTTGGGCGCATTCATGCTGCTGGCCACCCTCGTGGGCACCGTGGCCGAGGCCCTGTCCCTCGACGATGCCGCGTTCGCGGCCGTAGCGATCGCCCTCGCGGCCTGTTGTTTCGTGGTCGCCCCGACCGCCGTCGAACTGGCGACCCGCGGCAAGTCGCTCGGCAAGCTCGCGGTGGGGGTTCGCATCGTGCGAGACGACGGCGGGCCCGTCGGTTTCCGGCATGCCTTCATTCGCGCCATGACCGGCGTGATCGAGTTCTACATGACCTTCGGCGGTTTCGCCGCGCTCGTCGCTTTGCTCGACCGCAAAGCGAAGCGGCTCGGCGATTTGCTCGCGGGAACTTACGCGCAGTACGAGCGTGCACCGAAGATCGAACCCGCGACGTTCGGCGTTCCGGTCGTGCTTCAAGAGTGGGCGAAGACAGCCGACGTGGCACGCATGCCGGATGCGCTCGCCCGCCGGATCGCGCAATTCCTGGCCCACGCGGCGTCGTTCACCCCCGCCAGCCGAGACCGGCTCGCGCGGGAGCTCGCGATCGAGACGGCGCCTTGGGTCTCACCCGTGCCCGAAGCCGAACCCGAACTGTTCCTTGCGGCCGTGGTCGCGATCAGGCGGGACCGCGAACACACCGCGTTATTGCTCGAACGCGCCCGGCTCGAACGCCTTGAGCCGGTGCTCCGTGGCCTGCCGCACCAGTTTCCCGACCGCTGAGACCGCATCTCGCGCACGGGTCGTCCGTACGCTCGCACCGGCCCGGGCGTCTGATTCGAGGCAGCGCTCGACGCGGGTGCTGCATCCGCGTCGTCGCAGCGCCGTCTCGGATCGAGCGGGCTCAGTAGCGGTAGTGCTCCGGCTTGAACGGGCCATCGGGCTCGACCCCGATGTACTCGGCCTGCCGATCGGACAGCTCGGTCAATTCCACACCGAGCGCAGGCAAGTGCAAGCGCGCGACCTTCTCGTCCAGAACCTTCGGCAGCACGAACACGTTCTTGTCGTACTCGCCGGCCTTGGTGAACAGCTCGAGCTGCGCGAGCACTTGGTTGGAGAACGAGTTGCTCATCACGAACGACGGATGCCCCGTGGCGTTGCCGAGGTTCATCAGGCGTCCTTCGCTCAGCACGAGCACGCTGCGCCCGCTCGGCAGGCGCCACTCATGGACTTGAGGCTTGATCTCGACCTTCTCGGCTCCCGCTAGCCGTTCCAGCCCGGCGACGTCGATCTCATCGTCGAAGTGACCGACGTTCGCGACGACCGCGAGGTGCTTCATGCCGAGCATGTGCTCGACTGTGACCACTCCCGTGTTTCCGGTCGCGGTGATCACGAAGTCGACCTCGCCGAGCACGCTCTCGAGTCGAGCCACGCGATAGCCGTCCATCGCCGCCTGGAGGGCGCAGATCGGGTCGACCTCGCCGACGATCACGCGCGCGCCCTGACCGCGCAGTGCTTCTGCCGCGCCCTTGCCGACGTCGCCATAGCCTGCGACGTAGGCCACCTGGCCGCCGATGAGCGTATCGGTCGCGCGGTTCGGCCCGTCGGGCAGCGAATGCGGGATGCCGTAACGGTTGTCGAACTTGGACTTGGTGACCGAGTCGTTCACGTTGATCGCGGGGAACAGCAGCGTGCCGTTCTTCGCGAGCTCGTACAGCCGGTGCACGCCCGTGGTGGTCTCTTCGGTGACCCCGCGGACGCCGGATGCGATCCGCGTCCACTTGTCGCCCGATGCGTCGAGCGAGCGTCGCAGCAAGTCGAGCACGACGCGCCATTCGGTGCTGTCGGAAGCCTGCGCATCCGGGACCGCGCCGGCGCGCTCGAAGTCGACCCC
>CAYRUW010000294.1:0-1891 GCA_964427465.1 uncultured Diaminobutyricimonas sp. | reverse complement strand
CGGCTGCCCTCAACCTCGCTGGCGGTTCGCGGTCTCGTTCCCCGTGCCCGTGCCTTGGTTCTCGTCCGGCGCACACCGCTCGTTGTCAGGCGGCGAAGCGTAGACTGTTCGGCCGTGTCTGCCCACAACAACCCGTATTCGCTTATCGTCCGCGACCTCGTTCACAGGCCGGGCGAACAGCGCGAGCGCGCGCTCGACATCCGCACTCCGGAGCGACTGGGCGAGGGTGTCGCGTATGTGGCCGAGAACACGCCCATGCACCTTGGGATGAGGCTCGAGGGACTGCATGAAGGGGTGCTCGTCACGGGCGAGGTGAAGACCCGGGCCACGGGCGAATGCGTGCGATGCCTCGACGAGCTGCATCTTGACCTCGAGGTCGAGTTTCAGGAGCTTTTCGCGTATTCTTTCGACGAAGCTTTCGACCATACGGTTCGAGACGACCGAATCGATCTTGAGCCCGTGGTCAGGGACGCGGTGGTGCTGGCACTGCCGTTCCAGCCGGTCTGCCGGCCGGACTGTCCAGGACTCGACCCGGAGACGGGGGAACGCCTGGCGGATCATCCGGAGCGGAAACCCCGAGAAGTGATCGACCCGAGGTGGGCCGTGCTCGAAGGATTCAAGGCGGCTGCACCAGACCAGCCGGGCGAAGAGCATGCCCGCGAGGACCAGACGGAAGAGAAGAGATAGCCATGGCCGTTCCCAAGCGCAAGATGTCACGCGCCAACACCCGCGCACGCCGGTCGCAGTGGAAGGCGAACGTGCCGAACCTCGTGAAGACCGTCGAGAACGGCCGGGTCACCTACAGCCTTCCGCACCGGGCCAAGGTCGTCGAGGACTCGGCCGGCACACCCCTGTACCTGGAGTACAAGGGCCGTAAGGTGGCCGACGTCTGAGACTGGGGGAGCCCTGGGCCTCGTTCCGGTCGTGCCGGGTCGTCCGCTGACCAGGACCGACCTCACATCCGCGCTCGGTGTAGAGATCGACCCCGAGCTGCTCGAGCTCGCCCTCACCCACCGTTCGTTCGCCTACGAGCACGGTGCGGTCGCCCACAACGAGCGGCTGGAGTTCCTCGGCGACTCGATCTTGGGTCAGGCGGTGACCGTGATGCTGTACCGCAAGCATCCGGAACTCGACGAGGGCGAACTGGCCAAGCGCCGCGCCTCCCTCGTTAGTTCGCTCGCGCTCGCCGACATCGCCCGGCGGATCGGGCTCGGCCCGCACTTGCGTCTCGGGCGCGGTGAGGAACTCACCGGCGGCCGGGACAAGTCTTCGATTCTCGCCGACACGGTCGAGGCGCTCATCGGCGCCGTCTATCTCGACGCCGGCCCGGATGCGGCGACCGCTCTCGTGCTGCGGCTCGTCGAGCCGCTGCTTCGCGATGCGGACCGCTTCGGGGCAGCCATGGACCCGAAGACGAGTCTGCAGGAGCTGTCGAACCGGCTGGGTCTCGGCTCGCCTGTCTATGAGGTGAGCGCTACCGGGCCGGACCACTCCAAGCAGTTCCACGCGATCGTGCTTCTTGGCGGCGAAGAGGTCGCCGAAGGCGAGGGCTCGAGCAAGAAGCGCGCGGAGATGGCGGCTGCGCTCGAAGCGTGGACCCGCCTGCAGAGCAGCGAGACCTGATTGCCGGAGCTGCCCGAAGTCGAGGTCGTGCGTTCCGGCCTCGAACCGGCGGTCGCCGATGCTGTCGTTGAATCGGTCGCCGTGTTCGACGAGCGCTCGCTGCGCCGGCATCCGGGACCGGCGGAGGACTTCGCCGACAGACTGGTCGGGCGCCGGATGCTGCGCCCGCAACGTCGCGGCAAGTTCCTCTGGATCCCCCTCGGCCCTGTGCCGGTCGCGCAAGAGAATCCGACGGCATCCACGACCCCGGGCGCGGGCGGTGCCGCCG
>CAYRUW010000293.1:0-1892 GCA_964427465.1 uncultured Diaminobutyricimonas sp. | reverse complement strand
CGATCACGCTGCCGACGACTTTCCCGCGCAGCGACGACCGGTCGAAGCCACCCTCTCCGGTGACGACAAGTTCGGCGCCCTCGAGCGCGCCCGGTAGACCGATCAGCTCGGCGATCGTGCGAGCTCCGGGCACGAGTTCGGCGCCCCACAGCGCGGCAAGCCCATAGGCGGTGCCACCGGCGGCGCCCATGCCTGGCTGCTCGGGCGCGGCACCGAGGACGGCCGCGAGCCGGGCCAAAGCGGATTCGAGCACCACGATCTGCTCGGGATCGGCGCCCTTCTGCGGCCCGAACACGTGTGCGGCACCATCCGGACCGAGCAGCGGCGCGGTGACGTCGCACAGCAAGCGCACGCCATCTCGCGGGGGAGGGAGCAGTCCGCTCGCATCCACCGTATGCAATCTCGAAAGCGCCGCTCCGCCCAACGGCAAGTCTCGGCCCTTGGCGTCGAGCAACCTCGCCCCGAGCGCAACCAGCGCCCCGGCCCCACCGTCGGTGGATGCCGAGCCGCCGAGGCCGATCACGAGCCGCTGCGCACCCCGGGCGATCGCTGTAGCCGCCAGCTGGCCGAGCCCGGCCGTGTGGGCGCCGAACGGGTCGAGTTCGGCCATGAGCGGCAGTCCCGAGGACTGAGCGAGTTCGAGCACTGCGGTCCCGTCGTCGAGCAGTAGCCAGTCGGCCGATACCGGCCGACCGTCGGGGCCGGTCACGTGTTCGCGGAACCTCGTGGGGGAGCGCACGGCCGTGGCGAAAGCGTCGATCGTGCCTTCGCCTCCGTCCGCCAACGGCACGACCCGCAGTTCGTCGTGGGGGCGGATCGCCCGCCAGCCTTCGGCGATCGCTTCGGCGGCCTCTCGCGCACCGATCGTGCCCTTGAACGAATCCGGCGCTACCACTACCCGCATGGCATCACCGTTGACCGAGCGGCTCCCATCCGGCCTCCCTAGCGCCCGCGAAGGCGGTCGAGGTCGCGGCGTTCGCGCTTGGTCGGGCGGCCTGCTCCGCGCATCCGGATCACCGGGGCGGGTACCTCTTCGCGAGGCGGGGGAGCCGGACTGCGATCGATGATCGCCTGGGCCGCGAGGGATGCGCTCACTCGCTTGAGCAGGATCCCGGCGACCTCGACGATTCGCTCGCGGTCGCCGCGAACCCGCACCTCGTCGCCGATCCGCACCTGCTGCGCGGGCTTCGCGCGTTCGCCGTTCACCCGCACGTGTCCTGCGCGGCACGCGGCGGTGGCGAGGCTCCGGGTCTTGAACAGTCGCACCGACCACAGCCACACGTCGACTCGTGCGCTGGTTCCGGACATCACCGCCAGCCTAGATGCCTGGCCGCGGGTGAACCGATTCGCCGTAGTCCTTTGGTTTTCGACGCGTCGCATGACTGGCCGTCAGTGGACGACCCTCGCGCGCCCGTTGAGCCACTCGATCACGTCTTCGTCGGAGGTCTGCGCGAAATCTCCGTACCACTGACCAACCGCGTAGAACGGCTCTGGCGTCGCGACCGCGATCAGCTCATCCGCGTAGGGGCCGAGGCGCTCGATCCAGTCGGGCGGCGCGACGGGAACGGCGAGCACGATCTCGGCAGCACCCAGCTTGCGCGCGGCCTGGCAGGCCGCTTGCGCGGTCGAGCCCGTAGCTATGCCGTCGTCGACGACGATCGCGAACTTGCCGGTGAGATCCAGCCGTGGCCGGCCCTGACGGAAGCGCTCGGCACGCCGGGTCAGTTCCTCGCGCTCGGTGCGCTCCACTGCTGCGAGGTCCCGTTCGCTCACGTTCATGAGGCTCATCGCCCGCGGGTCGACGATCCGCACTCCCTCCTCGCCGATCGCGCCGATAGCGTATTCCGGATGCAAGGGCGCGCCGAGCTTGCGGATCACGATCGCATCCAGCG
>CAYRUW010000292.1:0-1898 GCA_964427465.1 uncultured Diaminobutyricimonas sp. | reverse complement strand
GTTGAACACCGTGAGCTCCGGGGCGCCCACGCGCCGCAGGGTCTCTACGACATCGCGGTGGGCATCCCTGTCGTGGATCTGCAGTGCCAGATCGAGCTGCTTTGCGATCTCGATGTGGGCTTCGAATGAGCGCTGTTGTGCTGCCCGGCCTTCCTCACCGGTGCGGAAGTAGTCCAACCCGGTTTCGCCCACCGCGCGCACCCGGGTGCTCCCGGCGAGCTCGTAGATCTCGGCGAACGCATCGTCGAGGCCGCCGGACTGCTCGTACCTGGGTGCTTCGTTGGGGTGGATCGCCACGGCGCCGAGCAGCCTCGGCTCGCGCGCGACCACCTCGGCGGTCCAGCGCGAAGTCTCCAGGTCGCCGCCGACTTGCACCGCGCCACGCACGCCGACTGCGGATGCGCGGTCGAGGTGTTCGCGGTAGTCGAGCGGAGCATCCGGGTCGCCTTCGCCATCGCCGATCTCAAGGTGCGTGTGGTTGTCGTACACGGGGACCACGAGCGCTTCCGGCAGCGGCGGATACTCCAGGTTCCGCGGTTGCCCGTCTTCGCTCACGGCCTGGCGCCGGCGGATGTAATTGCTCGGGTCGCTCATGCCACCGAATCCGCGGCCTCATCCTCGATGCGCGGGAACAGCGGGGCTTCGAGCGGGGCGATGGTGCCGGAACCCGACCACTCCCATGCGCGATCGATCCGGGGCATGGCGCCCGGCTCGCCGCCGAGGGCCTGCCACAGCAATTCCGTCGATTTGGGCATCACGGGCGAGAACAGCACGGCGAGCGTGCCCAGCCCGCGCACCGCGGTCGCGAGCACCGCATCGAGCCGCTCCGCCTGCTCCGGGTCTTTGGCCAGCGCCCACGGCTCCTGCTCGGTGATGTAGCCGTTGAGCTCGTCGACGAGTTCCCAGATCGCCGCGAGCGCCTCGTGGATCGCCATGCGCTCGATGGCAGTGTCGGCCTGCTCGGTCGCCCGCTTCTCGACGGCGCGGATGGCATGGTCGGCCTGCGACAGCTTGGCCGGTTCCGGGATCGCACCGTCGCGATAGCGGCCGACCATCGCGATCACGCGCGAGGCCAGGTTTCCGAAGCCGTTTGCGAGTTCTGCGTGATACCTGGCCGAGAGGTCCTCCCAGCTGAACGAGCCGTCCTGGCCGAAGCTGATCGCACGCATGAAGTAGTAGCGGAACGCGTCGGAACCGAACGTGTCGGTGATCTGACTCGGTGCGATGCCCGTGAGCTTCGACTTCGACATCTTCTCGCCGCCGACGAGCAGCCAGCCGTGCCCGAACACTTTCTTCGGAACCGGCACGCCCGCGGCCATGAGCATCGCCGGCCAGATGACGGCATGGAACCTTGCGATGTCTTTGCCGACGAGCTGAACCGCGGGCCAGCGGCGCTGGAACGTCTCGTCGTCCACGCCGTAGCCGATCGCCGTGACGTAGTTGAGCAGCGCCTCGAACCACACGTAAACAACGTGCTCGTCGTCCCACGGGATCTTGATGCCCCAGTCGAAGCTCGATCGCGAGATCGACAGGTCTTTCAGGCCCTGTTTGACGAATTGCACGATCTCGTTTCGCACGCTCTCGGGCTGAACGAAATCGGGTTGCGTCTCGTAGAGCTCGAGCAGGCGGTCGGCGAAGTCGCTCATCCGGAAGAAGTAGTTGCGCTCTTTGAGCACCTCCACCGGCCGGCCGTGGATGGCGCACACCTGCTCGCCCGCGAACTCGTTGGTGCCCTCGACCAGTTCGCTGGGCTGCTTGTATTCTTCGCAGCCGACGCAATAGAAACCCTCGAACTCGCCCGCATAGATGTAACCGTCGTCGTAGAGCTTCTGCAGAAAGAGCGTCACACCCTTCTCATGCCGCTCCTCGGTGGTGCGGATGAAGTCGTCGTTGGCGAT
>CAYRUW010000291.1:0-1900 GCA_964427465.1 uncultured Diaminobutyricimonas sp. | reverse complement strand
GCCTGCAAGGCGATCGTTCCACGGGCGGCACCAAGCCGGCGACGCTCGAAACGGGCTACGAGATCCAGGTGCCGTTGTTCCTCGAGACCGGCACGAAAGTCAAAGTCGACACCCGCACGGGCGAATATCTGGGCCGTGTCAACGACTGACCCAGCACCGGCCGTCCGCAGCCCGATCGCCAGCGCGCCATGAGCGCCCGCACCAAAGCCCGCAAGCGGGCACTCGACATGCTGTATGGAGCCGACGTGCGCGAGCAACCGCTCGCGGAGGCTCTGGAAATCGAGAGCGAGCGCGCCCGAACCCAACCGCAGCGCAAGAGTTCTTGGGAGTATGCGCGACAGATCGTAGAGGGAGTGCTCGAACACGGCAGTGAACTCGACGAACTGATCGAGACCTACGCGCAGGGCTGGACCGTGAAACGGATGCCCGCCGTCGACCGCGCCATCGTCCGGATCGCGGTCTGGGAGCTCGTGCACAACCCCGAAGTGCCAACCGCCGTCGCGATTTCGGAAGCGGTCGCCGCGGCAGCGCAGCTGAGCACCGACGAGTCCGCCGGATTCGTCAACGGCCTACTCGGCCGGATCGCCCAAACTACGCGCTGACCGCGCTCGGCAGCACGCCTGAAGCGGGACGCACCCCGGGCTTATTACGCGTACATTACGCACGGTTTCGCATCGTTACGAACGCGTGCACACCCGTGGGCTTCCCTCGCGTACGTTCGCACTCGTGTCAATATCTGTCACGTCCACGACAACCTCGCCTGCACTCCCGCTGCGGCTCGAGGGAGTGAGTCGTGTCTTCGCGAATCGCGACGGACGCCTGGGCGAGACTCGCGTGCTGCACGACATCACACTGGATGTCGAGGCCGGCGAAATAATCGCATTGCTAGGCGCATCCGGATGCGGCAAGTCGACCCTCTTGCGCGGCATCGGCGGCCTTGACCGCCCGACCACGGGAACCGTTGCAATCGGTGATGCTGCCGTCGAACAGTTCGACGAACGGAGCGCGATCGCGTTCCAGGAACCCAGGCTTCTGCCCTGGCGTTCGGTCGAACGCAACGTCGAACTCGGCCTGCCTCGAGGAACTGTGAGAAGCGCCGGCCGGGCGCGGGTGCGCGAATTGCTCGAACTCGTGCAACTGGACCATGCGCGAACCCTGCGGCCGCGCGAGATCTCTGGCGGAATGGCACAACGCGCCTCCCTTGCACGTGCGCTCGCGCGCGGTCCGGGGGTGCTGCTGCTCGACGAGCCTTTCGGAGCGCTCGACGCGCTCACCCGCCTGCAGATGCAGGACCTTCTGCTGGACATCCACGCCGTCGAACCGGCGACCGTCGTGTTCGTCACGCATGACGTCGACGAAGCCCTATACCTGGCAGACAGAGTCGTCCTGCTCGGTACCGATGACTCGCTCGGACCGCGATCGGGCTCGACGATCCGCAAGATCGTGACCGTGCCCGGATCGCGACCCCGAGACCGGGCGGCCGTCACCTTGGCCGAACTTCGCGCAGACCTGCTCGAAGGACTGGGCGTGCAATCACACCACAACCACTGAGGAAGAACATGAAGTCAAACCTGACCACTTCCGTTGCCGCGCTCGCCGTCGCCGGAACTCTTGCACTTTCCGGCTGCGTGGCCGGCGAAGGTGCGGCCGGCGCCGGCGGCGGACCGAGCGGTGACTGGAGCGCGAGCACGCTGAACCTCGACTTCGCGACCTACAGCCCGCTCAGCCTCATCGTCAAAGAGCAGGGCTGGATCGAGCAGACGGTCGGCGACGATGTCGAAGTTACCTGGACGCAATCGCTCGGCTCGAACAAGGCGAACGAAGGCCTGCTCGCGGGTGCACTCGATGTCGGCTCCACCGCGGGCTCCGCTGCGCTCGTCGCGAGAGCGAACGGTTCGCC
>CAYRUW010000290.1:0-1908 GCA_964427465.1 uncultured Diaminobutyricimonas sp. | reverse complement strand
TGGTGCTGCACGCCTTGCACCAGAACGAGGTGCCGTTCATCAACGGCGGCGAACCCGTGCTGTGGGCTCCCGACATCGGCACGTGGACTTCGCTCGCCGTGATCGTCGCCGCGATGGCCGTGGCCGTCGTCGCGAGTCTCATCGCCCTGCGGCATCGGGCGCGGAAGGCGGCGCTCGAGGTGAGCGAACCCGACACCGTGCGCTCGGACCCGCAGCACGACCGCTGACCCCTGCCACCCCCGGGGCTCCCGCGCAAGCGTCCAGGAATCCGGCGCCACCACGATTTGGCGGGGAGCTACACGCCTCTTCGGCAACCCGGCGCCCGGTCCGGTGCGCGGGTCGATGTCCGGGCGGTCCCGGGTCCAGCGGGGACGCGAGTCACGATGGTAACCTCATGGGATGCTTCGCGATCTGGTGCTCCTCCTTCATCGCCGCGACGGGTCCTAGAATCTCGGGCCCACCCGTCGCGGAGTCCGGTGCTGGCCTGAACCCATTCGCAGAACTGAGGACCTGAAGAAGATGCACACCGACGAACCCGAACGGCGACCGCGCACCCTGGCCGAAAAGGTCTGGGACGATCACGTCGTGGTCAAGGGCGAGGACGGCTCGCCAGACCTCATCTACATCGACTTGCACTTGATTCACGAGGTGACCAGCCCGCAAGCCTTCGACGGCTTGCGTCAAGCCGGCAGGCCCGTGCGCCGACCGGACCTCACGATCGCGACCGAAGATCACAACACGCCCACGATCGACATCCTTAGCCCGATCGCCGACCGCACGAGTCGCAAGCAGATCGAGACTCTGCGGGAGAACACCAAGGAGTTCGGTGTGCGGTTGCACCCGCTCGGCGACGTCGAACAGGGCATCGTGCACGTGGTCGGTCCGCAGCTCGGACTGACCATGCCCGGCATCACCGTCGTCTGCGGAGACTCGCACACATCCACTCACGGCGCCTTCGGCGCCCTGGCGTTCGGCATCGGCACGAGCGAGGTCGAGCACGTGCTTGCCACGCAGACCCTGCCACTCAAGCCGTTCAAGACCATGGCCATCACCGTCGAGGGCGAACTGCGGCCCGGCGTGACCGCGAAGGACATCATCCTGGCCGTGATCGCCAAGATCGGCACGGGAGGCGGTCAGGGCTATGTGCTCGAGTACCGCGGCAGCGCCATCCGTTCGCTTTCGATGGAAGGCCGGATGACGATCTGCAACATGTCTATCGAAGCGGGTGCGCGGGCCGGCATGGTTGCACCGGACGAGACCACGTACGCCTACCTGAAGGGTCGCGCGCACGCACCCGAGGGCGCGGACTGGGATGAAGCCGTCGCCTACTGGGAGACCCTGAAGACCGACGACGACGCCGTTTTCGACGCCGAGGTGTTCCTCGACGCGAACGAGCTCGAACCCTTCGTCACGTGGGGCACCAACCCGGGTCAGGGCGTGCCGTTGAACGACCGCGTGCCGGACCCCGCGACGATCATCGACCCGAACGAGCGTGCCGCCGCCGAGCGCGCGCTCGAATACATGGACATCGCACCGGGCACGGCATTGAAGGACATCCCTGTGGATGTCGTCTTCATGGGCTCGTGCACGAACAGCCGCATTGAAGACCTGCGTGCCTTCGCCTCGATCGTCAAGGGGCGAAAGAAGGCCGAGGGCGTGCGGGTCATGGTGGTTCCGGGTTCCGCACGAGTGCGCATCGAGGCCGAGGCCGAGGGTCTGGACAAAGTGTTCGAAGAGTTCGGCGCCGAGTGGCGGTTCGCCGGCTGCTCCATGTGCCTGGGCATGAACCCGGACCAGCTCGCACCGGGCGAGCGGTGCGCCTCCACCTCCAACCGCAACTTCGAGGGACGGCAGGGCAAGGGTGGTCGCACCCACCTGGTCTCGCCGCTCGTGGCCGCCGCGACCGCG
>CAYRUW010000289.1:0-1913 GCA_964427465.1 uncultured Diaminobutyricimonas sp. | reverse complement strand
GCCTCCTCCCACATCTGCTTGGCGAGATAGAGGTGCGCCTCCGGAGCGTTTATGTATGGGTAGACCCCGAACGCGAGCGCCTTGTTCACGAGCAACTCGTTCGGGTTGAAATAGCTCATCAGGAACGTGATCGCGTGGCGCTCCTCGTCGGTCATCTTCTTGAAGTCGGCGATGTCCTCACCGAGCTGAATCTCGTTCGGGAACCACGTATTGGCGACCGCTTGCTCGTACAGGTCCATCGCCCACTGATACTTGACCGGCTTGAGCAGCAGGCCCTCTTCGATACCCGTACCCAGAATTCCTGGCACATCTCCTCCTGATCCACCGCCCACAGCATCCGCCGGGCGGACTCGTCCAAACCTCGCGAAGCCGCCGGTCAGCCCGTTGTCTTGCCAGCGACCGCGCTGAAGCCGAAGCCGCGACGACCCGACGCCGCGCCCGCAGGTTCGGCGACCGGTTCTACGACAGGTTCCTCGACCGGCACGTGCGCACCGGCGCCGTCGTCGGAAGCTGACGCGCCCACGGACGCGGGTGCTGGTTCAGTCGCGCCCGCGGATGCGGGTGCGGGCCCGGGCGCGGAACTCGACGCGGGCACACTCGCGGCAGAAGCGCCCACCGCTCCGAACCCGCGCCGCTTGCCGGAACCGATCTGCTCGGCCTTGTTCACGCGCACGGTCGACTGTTCCGCCGTGTGCCGCGGCTTCATGTGCAAGTAGTACGTGGTCTTGACCCCGCGCTCCCAGGCCGCGTAATAGATGTCCATCATCTCGCCGAGGTCGCGGGTCTCCAGGTACATGTTCCGGCTGATCGCCTGGTCGATCCACTTCTGGGCCCGCGCCGCCACCTCGAGGAACGCGTACGGCGAGAGCTGGAAGCTTGTCTGGTAGACGTGCTTGATCTCCTCCGGTATGCCGTCGATGTTCTGGATGTCGCCCTGGCTGCGAAGGATCGACTCGCGGTGCTGCTCCCAGATGCCGAGCCGTTGCAGGTCGGCGACGAGGTTGCGGTTGACCTCCAGAAACTTGCCGTTCGAGGTGGCGCGACTGAAGATCTGCGAGAACTGCGGGTCCAGCCCCGGCGTGGTGCCGGCGACCAGGCCGATGGATGCGGTGGGCGCGATCGCCATGAGCGTCGCGTTGCGCATCCCGCCCTTGACCTTCTCACGTAGCGCATCCCAGTCGAGCCGCATCTTGCGGGACACCTTGATCTCGACCCCTCGGTCTGCTTCGGTCAATGCGATCGAGTCGAACGGGACGAGCCCCTGCGACCATCGGCTCCCCTCGAAGTTCGGGTAGGCACCTCGCTCAAGCGCGAGGTCGGCGGATTCGTCGATCGCCGCGTACGAGATGTGCTCCATGATCTCGTCGATCAGGTCGTAGGCCTGCTCGCTCTCGTAGCTGATGCCGAGCCTCTCGACCACGTCGGTGAAACCCATCACCCCAAGGCCGACCGCCCGGTTCTGCTCGTTCGAGAAGTCCGCCTCAGGCACGCTCGAGCGCGTGATGTCGATGAGGTTGTCGAGCTGCCGCACGGCGAGCCGGGCGCTTTCTTCGAGCTTGGCGAAGTCCATTCCGATCGCCCGACGGTTGCCCGACGGACCGGCCACGAGGTGCTGTGCGAGGTTGATCGACGCGAGGTTGCAGACCGAGACGTTGTCCTCGTCCTGCGGCAGGCAGATCTCGGTGCAAAGGTTCGACAAGTGGATCGTGCCGGTGTTGTTGTTCAGAGCACGGTTGTTGATCGTGTCCTTCCACGTGAGCCACGGGTGGCTCACCGATTGCAGCGTGATCAGGATCTGCTTGAACTGTTCGCGCGCCTTGATCTTCTTGAACATCCGCAGCTCGCCGGCCTCGGCTTTCGCCGCGTACTCGGCATAGCGGGCCGAGAACTCTTTGCCGTAGAGCTCGTTGAGG
>CAYRUW010000288.1:0-1923 GCA_964427465.1 uncultured Diaminobutyricimonas sp. | reverse complement strand
GTCTTCGAGCAGTCCTTCACCTGGACAGACGGCTACCTGCACCCCGGCGACAAGCCGGGTCTCGGCGTCGAGCTCAACCTCGACGAAGCGGGCAGGTATCCGTATGAACAGGCCTACCTGCCCTACAATCGTCTGCTCGACGGTACGGTCCATGACTGGTAAGCGGCACTCCGCCGCTCCCAGGAGCGGTGAGCAGCACGTGCCGCACTCGATCGTCGTGATGGGGGTCTCGAGCGCCGGAAAATCGACGGTGGGGGAGGCGCTCGCAGCGCGCGTGGGGATGCGGTTCGTCGACGCGGATGCCCTGCATCCGCCCCGGAATATCGCGAAGATGTCGGCCGGAATCCCGCTCACCGACACCGATCGCGCTCCCTGGCTCGAACTCGTGGGTCGGGAGCTCGCGGGAGCCCCGATCGTCGTCGCGTGCTCCGCGCTCAAACGCGACTACCGCGATCGCCTGAGGGACGTCGCGCCCACGGTGCAGTTCGTGCATCTGCACGGGGAGCGGCACCAGCTCATGGAGCGTGCCGCGCGACGCACCGATCACTTCATGCCCCCATCCCTGCTGGATTCGCAACTCATGACCCTCGAGCGGCCACAGCCCGATGAGCAGGTCTGGGAGTTCAGCATCATGCTGAGCGTCGAGGAGATCGTGGAGGCTGTCGCCAGGAAGCTCGCGAGCCCGGCGCAGCTCGCCCGCTCGGGTCCCACTGTCACCCCCTGACGGGGCGATGCCTCAACTGAAGCCGAGGATCGTGCCCGAATCGAGGTGCAGCATCTCGCCACCGGGCGCGGGGATGTTCTGATCCCAGATCGAGCTCATCTCGGCCATCGTGCGCTGCATGATGGCGAGCATCGAGCTCGCGGCCTTGTCGGCATTGCCCGACTGGATGGCGGTGGCGACGTCGACGTGCAACTGCAGGGCCTCGGGGGCGGGGTAACGCGGCATGAGGCCGTAGTGGGTGCGACCGCTCAGCACCTCGTCGACGAGGTGGTGGAGCTTGGCGAACATCTCGTTGCCGCTGATCTCGAGCACGAGCGCGTGGAACTGGGTGTCGAGCCGCAGGAACCCCTCGGCATCGCCTTCGCGGCCGGCCTGCCACAGTCGCCCGGCGAGCCCCACGAGCTCGGATGCCTGGGTGAGCGGGGTGCGGATGGCGGCCATGCGCGCCGCGGCCGGTTCGATCGCGCTGCGCAGTTCGGTGAGGGAGCGCAGCTGTGCCACCCGGCTCGCTCCCGCGAGACGCCAGCGGATGACCTGCAGGTCGTAGACGTTCCACGCGGTGAGCGGCTGCACCGTCATGCCGACGCGGCGCTTGGGGGTGATGAGCCCGAGCGCTTCGAGCCCGCGCAGCGCCTCGCGCACGACGGGACGCGAGACCTCGAAGCGGCTCTCGACCGATTCGGTGGTGAAGGTGGCCCCTGCGGCGATCGCGTTGCCGCAGATCTCGCGCCCGAGCGTGTCGAAGACGAGGTCGCGCAGGTCGCCGCTCGGTGCCGCGACCTCCGCGGTGGTGGGCGGGTCGTCGTCGACCGCCTCGCTCATGGTCATGCTCCGATCATATCTTTTGGGTCACGGGGTTTGATATGTATGACAAATAGGTTTAGCATCCTGACACTAGGCAGATGTATAGGCGCGTCTGCTGCGGGCCGTGACGAAGGTGCACGGCCGCTGATGGGAGTTACAGTGAAGTACGGATCATCCGCCGCTCGCGTATTCGCGGTGGCGACAACAGCGGTGGTCGCGGCATCGCTCGTGGCATGCAGCTCAGACAGCGGCATCGACGAGGGTGACAGCATCGAGGGCACCACCATCCGCGTCACGCTGGCGAACCACGTGTGGACGGAGACCATCAAGGATCTGATCCCCGAGTTCGAGAAGGAGACGGGAGCGAAGGTCGAGATCACCCAGCTCGCCGAAGA
>CAYRUW010000287.1:0-1935 GCA_964427465.1 uncultured Diaminobutyricimonas sp. | reverse complement strand
CGACTGGCTCGACATGAGGTCCATTCTCCCATCGGCGGCCGCCACCGCGGCACCGACATCCTGCGCCGCCCTGGCTAGGCGCTGCTCGCGCGCCGCCAGCTCGTCAGAGCGTGGCCAGGTAGTCCGCTACCGGACGTGGAACGTACGGGGCGACATCCCCGCCGAGCGCAGCGACCTGCCGCACGAGCGAACTCGATACGTGCGCGTTCTCGGGATTCGGCAGCATGAACACCGTCTCCACGTCTGCCAGATGCCGGTTCACGATCGCCATCGGGGTCTCGTAGGAGACGTCGACTTGCGAACGGATGCCCTTCACGAGCACGCTCGCACCCACATCCGTGCAGTAGTCGACCAGAAGGCCCACGCTCCAGCCGGCGACGACGATGTTGTCGGGCATGCGCGCCTCGGCGATCGACTCCTGGATGAGCGACACCCGCTTAGCGATGGGCATGAGAGCGGACTTGTCGGGATTGTGCACCACGAGCACGTGCAACTCGTCGAACAACGACGCGGCACGCCCGATCACGTCGAGGTGCCCGAGCGTGACCGGGTCGTACGATCCGGGGACAACGGCGATCCTGCTCACCCAGCCACCCTACCGGCTGTGGGTCTTCGTCCCCGGGCGAATCACCCCTTGGCCAGAAAGTCCCGCGTGGCGTCGTCGAGCCGACGTTCGATGGCCTCCCGCAGCGCAGGGTGCGATTCCAGTTGCGGGTCGTCGAGCAACACCGACTCGGCGAGCTCGCGCGCCTCGGCGATCAGCCGGCCGTCTTTGGCCACCCGGAGCAAGCGCAACGAAGAGCGTCCGCCGGACTGCACGGTGCCCAGCACGTCTCCCTCCTGCCGCAATTCCAGGTCCTTCTCGGCGAGTTGGAACCCGTCGAGAGTCGCGGCCACCGCCTCGACCCGCTCACGGGCGAGAGAACCCTGGGGCGCGTGGGTGACGAACAGGGCGAGCCCGGGCACGGTTCCGCGGCCCACCCGGCCGCGCAATTGGTGCAATTGCGACACCCCGAACCGGTCCGCGTCGAGAACGACCATGGCCGAAGCGCCGGGCACGTCGACCCCGACCTCGATGACCGTGGTGGCCACGAGCACGTCGATCTCCCCCTGGGCGAACTCGCGCATCACGCGGTCCTTCGCATCCGAGGGCATCCGGCCGTGTACCGAGTCGATCCGTTTTCCCGCAAGCGCCGGGTTCTCGCGCAAGGCCGCGGTCACTTCGGCGACAGACGCCGCAGGCCGGCCGTTCTGCTGCCCGCCGGCGTCGGCGACGAGATCCGGAACCGCCTCGAGCGCCTGTTCGCCGGGCTCGATGGCAGGGCACACGACGAACGCCTGCCGGCCCTGCGCGAGTTCCTCCGACACCCGCTCCCACACTCGGCCGAGCCAACCGGGCCGGTCGGCCAGCGGAACCACATGACTCTGGATCGGGATGCGGCCGGCCGGCAGTTCCGCGATCGTCGATACATCGAGGTCGCCGAACACCGTCATCGCCACCGTGCGCGGGATTGGTGTCGCGGTGAGCACAAGGACATGTGGCGGCTTCTGTCCCTTGAGCCGCAGCGCCTCGCGCTGGTCGACCCCGAACCGGTGCTGCTCGTCGACCACGACCAGGCCCAGGTCGAAGAACTCCACCGATTCGCCTAGCAGTGCATGCGTGCCGACCACGATCCGCGCCGACCCGGAGACCGTTGCCAGCAGCGCCTTCTTACGCTCGGCGGCCGGAAGCTGGCCGGTGAGCAGGGTGGGCCGTAGGCGCGCAGCGAGGTCGGGACCGAGCGCGCGCACGATCGAGCGTAAATGCTGCGCAGCGAGCACCTCGGTGGGGGCGAGCAGAGCGCTCTGGCCTTGAGAGTCCGCCACAGCGAGCTTTGCCCGCAATGCGACGTGGGTCTTGCCGGAACCGACCTCGCCTTGCACGAGCCGGTTCAT
>CAYRUW010000286.1:0-1943 GCA_964427465.1 uncultured Diaminobutyricimonas sp. | reverse complement strand
TCTCGGAGCGTGAGGCGGGAGTGATCAGGATGCGGTTCGGGCTCGGCGACGGCATGCCGAAGACTCTCGACCAGATCGGGGACACCTTCGGGGTGACCCGCGAACGGATAAGGCAGATCGAGTCGAAGACGATGGCGAAGTTGCGCCATCCGTCTCGTTCCCAGTCGCTTCGCGACTACCTCGAATAGGCCGCGGTTGCGGATCGCACTGGCGGTTCTAGCGGGTCGCCTGACACGCTGGCTCACTCGACTGCGCGGCGGCGGCTCGGCTTTCCCCGGCAAAGTGGTGCGGGCGATCGCCCCGCGATTCCTGGCGCGCGCAGTCTCGCGACTGCCGCAAGGCGTCGTCTTCGTGTCGGGTTCGAACGGCAAGTCGACGACGACCCACATGGTCGTCGGGATGCTGCGCGCACACGGCCTGAAGGTCTTCTCGAATCCGGCCGGCGGCAACCTGCCGCAAGGCATAGCTTCCGCCGTGCTCGCAGACGTCCCGCTCGACGGCGTGCTGCGCCATGACATCGCAGTGCTCGAAGTCGATGAGGCGTTCGGCGGGGCACTCGCGCGCGAACTGCAGCCGCACAGCGTGCTGCTGCTGAACATCCAGGTCGACCAGCTCAACCGATTCCACGAACCCGCTCGCGTCGCAACGATGCTCGAAGCGTTCGCGAAGACCGCCACCCGCTCACTGGTGGTGAACGGCGACGACCGGAATCTTCGTGCGCTGGCCGGGAGACTGGCTTCGGGGCCTGCCGTGCAATCCTTCTTCGCCGTGGCGCCTGACGTGCTCGAAACCGGATCGGCGTGGCTGGCCAGCGGAGACAACCCGCTACTCGCGCAGGCCGGCGAGCCCGTGGACGCTCGAGTGGTCGTCGAGTCCGCGTCGGGCCGCAGCGCCGTGCTGTCTGTCGACGGCGAACGGGTCGGCGTGCGATTGCCGGCGCGTGGCTTGCACTACGCGGTGGATGCAGCCGGTGCCACCGCGCTCACTGCCGCATTGCTCGGGGAACGCTTGGACCTGGATGCCGTGGCATCAGGGCTCGCGGACATGGCCGCCGTCTACGGGCGTGGCGAGATCCTCCGAGTAGGCGACGAAGACGTCGAGATCATAATGATGAAGAATCCGCCGAGCCTGCAGGTGAACCTCGATTCGCTGGATGACGCACCGGAGCAAGTGCTCGTCTCCGTCGACGAGGGCACGCCCGATCCGTCGTGGATATACGACTCGGACCTCTCGAAGGTCCGCCACGTCGACGTGCTCAGCGGTACCAAGTGCTGGCAGCTCGCCACCCGGTTCGCATACGACGAGATACCGGTGCACGCGATCGAACCCTATCTGGGCAGGGCGCTGCAGCGGTTCCTGGCGCTGCCCAAGCCCGAACATGGCGTCAAGACGATGATCGTGAACTACGAGCAGATGATGCTCATCCGGAAGCAACTCGGGTTCCGCGAACTCGAAGGGGTCCGATGAGCGAGATCGTGCTCGTGCACTTGTATCCGCGAGAGCTCGGCATCAACGGCGACAGCGGCAATGTGCTCGCGCTGCGCAAGCGAGCCGAATGGCGGGGGATGCAATTGCGGGTCGTCGCGCACGGACCCGGCGACGACCTCCCTGCGAAAGCGCATCTCGTGCACATCGGCAGCGGGCCGGCAGCGGCGCAAGCAGCCGTGCGAGACGACCTGGAGCGTGTGGGGGAGCGCTTGCGCGAATGGGCAGCGCACGGGGTGCCGTTCCTCGCGATCGCGGCCGGCTGGCAGCTGCTTGGTCGCGAGACCGTGGACAGGGCCGGTACTCGGCGTGCGGGTGCCGGCATCTTCCCGTCGACCGCGCGCACGATCGCGCACCGGGCCGTCGGCGAAGTTGTCGTTTCGACCGAGGGCGGCGAGGTTGCCGGCTTCGAGAACCACAGCGCGGTGACCCAACTGGACGAAGGCGCAACGCCGCTC
>CAYRUW010000285.1:0-1967 GCA_964427465.1 uncultured Diaminobutyricimonas sp. | reverse complement strand
CCTCAGCCCCCCCTGGGTAGATCCCTGACGCGCCAAAATCAGTTGAGGCCGACGCCGGTCGTGGGATTCCATGATGCGACGCAGGATACTCGCCCCCAGTTCAAAGCCGGCGGACTCCCGAAACCCGTGAATCATCGCGAGATACACAGCATCGCTTCTATCTATGGACTGTTCGAGGTCATTGGCGAGTATATGGCGGCCGACAACAATGGCACCCGACTTGATCCGCTCAACTGTGATCGGTTTGAGCGCCAACAGAATCGCATACCCGTCAATTTCTCCTGCAAGCCCCGTCAAGCACCAGATCGAGTCACGTTGCGCGTGGATATACGATTCAAGCTCGACGATATTGTAGAAGTGCTCGTCCCCCAAATAGTTCTTCCCGGCTTGCGAGATGCGTTCAAGATCCGAAGTTCCCGCCAAGCGTACGCCTGGCGGCGCCTCAACAACGCGGATTTGTCGGCTAACCGTTGCGTCAGGGGACGCGGTCGCTGGAGTCCGAGGAAGTGCTGGCGCTCTCGTCGGAAGCCTTGGATCTTCTCCCGCGAGCGTTGCATCCGCACTGTGGCGGTCGCGTACCCAGCGGCGCCGTTCAGTGATCCAGATGGCGACGGCAGAAGTCCCCAGCGACCCAAAGCCGACAACACTGAGCACCACTGCGGCTCCCCGCCATCCGCCCGCAACCCCTGCAAGATCCAGCAAATTCGCCACCGCAAAACTAACGGAAGAAAGTGCAAGAAGCGAGGCACGCCAAGATCGCGCAAGAGGCATACGTTTCAGGCTAGTGGACTCGCGACCACGACCAGGGGTCGGTGGAGTCCTTCGGTCGTTGCGGAGCGCTCCGTTTCCGTATAAAGAACGGAATCTACTCCAGTTTGAAACCTATGCCCACGGCCGACATGCAGCGCGCAAGCAGACCCACCTCGCCGCTCAGCTGCCGACTTCTCGCCACTCGAGGGGCAGTGGTGAGCCGGTGGTGTCCGCTTCCGACAGCGCACTCGACAGGTCACTCATCAGGCGATGTTCCGGCTCGTGCACGACATTCCGTGACACGAGCTCGACGAGTGCCGACGATGCACCGGGCGACCCATCGCGAAGAGCCGATGACGCCGCAAGCTGCCGCAGCTGCTCCAGACTCGCCGACTTGATCGAGCGATCCACATCCTCGAGCGTGACGCGGTCGTCACGCAACCGCTCCGTGAACAGCTGGCCGAGCACCCCCCCGTCGACCCGGGAGATAGGCCAGGCCGCCGCGCCCTCGGTGTCCATGTACACCTCGAGAGCACGCCGCCGCGCCCGGGCCGCCACGACGAGGTCGTCGGAGGAAGCGTCGCTCTCCTCGATCTCGGTCGCCAGCTTGAGCAGCGCGCCACCCAGCGCCACATCCACCCGCGCGTCGAGCTGAAGCTCGAGCGCCTCCAGGCGCACCGCGAAGCGATCATGCGCCGACGCCGCCGGATCACGCGCGAGCTCCCCCAGCCCCTCGAGCGCCTCATCCAGCCGACCTGGCTGCCGCGCCATCCAGTGATACAGACCGTGTCTGCGTTGCCGCAATGCACGTTGCAGTTCGCGCTTGTCCTGCGGCCCGCATTGTGCGAGAAGCTCCTCGGTGCGTTGCACCGCGAGAATCATCTGCTCGACGGCGAGATCGGGCGACCCCAGGTCGCCGAGAGCCTGCCCCAGATCCTGTTGCGCACGGGCGACCTGGTCGGCCGCACGCACGTCGCCCGGCTGTGGCGCCGTCGCCACGACGTCGCGAACACGTGAAACCGCGGACTCAAGATCACCTCGCGAGAGCAGGTTCCACGCGGCAGCGTTGCGGGCCGAGAGCGTGAGCGCCGTCTTGCTCTTGGGCTTGCCGGAGAAGTACTCGTCGCCGCGGCGAGCCTCGACCGGGTTCTCCGTGCCCCACCGGTCGAACGGGGTCGAGAAGGCGACGCCGGCCTCGGCGAGCTCGACCGCGGCGG
>CAYRUW010000284.1:0-1967 GCA_964427465.1 uncultured Diaminobutyricimonas sp. | reverse complement strand
CGTTATGTAGCGCTTGCCTTTGGTGCCCGAGGTCAGCAGCAATTGGCCCATCGAAGCCGCCATGCCGATACCGACCGTGACGATGTCGTTGGGCACGAACTGCATCGTGTCGTAGATCGCCATGCCGGCAGTGATGGAGCCGCCCGGCGAGTTTATATAGAGGTAGATGTCCCGGTCCGGGTCCTCCGCGGCCAGCAGCAGCAGCTTCGCCGAGATCTCGTTCGCGTTGTCGTCGCGCACTTCGGAACCGAGCCAGATGATGCGGTCTTTCAGAAGGCGGTCAAAGACACTGGGGACCAGTGAGGGTTCAGCCATGTGCTGCGCTCCAGTTCGATCGGTTGATTCGAATCTATAGGAGGCACCCAGCCGCTTCCGGCCCTGTTCGCCCTCGGCAGATACGACCCCTGGCTCGCACCGCTCCGGCCAGACCCAGCGCAGCCCAATCGATGCGGATGCGGTGGCCGTCACCGTGATGCGACCACGAGTCCGCGGTGCCCGGTCAGCCTGATGCGGCCGCAAGTGCAGCCATGCACTGCGGATGCGGCAGCGCTAGGCGAGCACGCGATCCGACCCGGCGCCGGTGACTAGTGGGAGTGGCCTACGTGCTCGTCCTCGGGCACCTCGACGGCGTCGTCCACCGGCGCCGCAGCGGCCGCGGCAAACTCGCTCAAGTCGACCGGCTGACCATTCGTGTCGACCACCTTGGCTTTGCCGAGCGCGACGGCGATCGCCTTCGAGCGGGCCACCTCGCCGACCATCGCCGGGATCTGCCCATTCTGGTCGAGCACTTTGATGAACTCGCCCGGTTCCATGCCGTACTGCGAAGCACCTTGAACCAGGAACTGGGTGAGCTCCTCTTGGCTCACCTTCACGCCTTCGCGCTCCGCGATCGCATCGAACAGCAACTGACGACGGAAAGTGTCTTCGTTGGCCTGCTTCACTTCGGCGCGGTGCTCGTCGTCTTCGAGCCGGCCTTCGTTCTCCAGGTGCCGGTGCACTTCGGCCTCGATCATGTTCTCCGGCACCGGGATCTCCACCTTCGCGAGCAAAGCCTCGACGAGCTTGTCCCGCGCCTGGCCGTTCTGGCCGAACACCTTCGACTTGGCCAATTGTTCGCGCAAGTCGGCGCGAAGTTCCTCGATCGTGTCGAACTGGCTGGCGATCTGCGCGAACTCGTCGTCAGCCTCCGGGAGCTCGCGCTCCTTCACGGCGTTGAGGGTCACCTCGATCTGCGCGGTCTCGCCCTCATGGTCGCCACCGAGCAGCTTCGACTCGAAAGTGGTCGTCTCGCCCGCGGTGAGCGAATCGAGCGCCTCATCGATGCCTTCGATCAGCTCCCCCGAGCCTAGCTCGTAACTGATGCCGTTCGCGGTGTCGACCTCTTTGCCGTCGATCGTGGCGACGAGGTCGATCTGGGCGAAATCGCCCGTCTTGGCCGGCCGGTCGACTGTGACCAGGGTGCCGAAGCGAGTGCGCAGGTTCTCGAGCTCGGCATCCACCTCGTCGTCGGTGACCTCGGCAGCATCCACCTCGAGTTCGATCCCGTCGTATTCGGGCACCTCGAACTCGGGGCGCACGTCGACCTCGATCGTGAGCTTGAGGTCGCCGGTGAAGTCTTTGGCATCCGGCCACTCGGTGACATCTGCTTCGGGGCGGCCGAGCGGGCGCACGTTCTCCTCTTCCACGGCCTTGCGGAAGAAGCCGTCGAGCCCCTCGCCGACCGCGTGCGTGAGCACTTCGGCGCGTCCCACGCGCTGGTCGATCACCGGCGGCGGCACCTTGCCTTTGCGGAAACCGGGAACCCGCACCTGCTCGGCGATGTGCTTGTACGCGTGGTCGATGCTCGGCTTGAGCTCTTCCGGCGTCACCGCGATGGTGAGCTTCACGCGCGTGGGGTTGAGCTGCTCAACCGTCGTCTTCACGTTGCTGTTCTCCTGCTATCGGGGGATTTCGGCCGGTCGGGGCGA
>CAYRUW010000283.1:0-1976 GCA_964427465.1 uncultured Diaminobutyricimonas sp. | reverse complement strand
GGCTGACCGAACCGCGCTGGCTGGACCGGGCCGACCGAACCGGGCCGTCACGGAAACTGGCGCTGACCGAACGCCGACGCCGTTCATTCGAGGACTACATGGAAACACCGAAGATCGTGCTGGGAGAGAACCCATGACCGCACCCCTTGCCCGTCTCGACCACGTCACCCGCCGCTTCGGCGAAGTGACCGCTGTCGACGACGTGAGCCTGGACATCCAGCCCGGCGCGATCCTCGGGCTGCTCGGGCCGAACGGTGCCGGCAAGACGACGCTCATCTCCTTGCTGCAGGGTCTGCGACGCCCGAGTGCGGGCACGGTGGAACTGTTCGGCGGCAGCCCTTCCGATGCGAGCAACCGCCAGGCGCTCGGCAGCACTCCTCAAGAGACCGCGTTGCCGCCGACGCTCAAGGTCGGCGAGGTCATCGACTTCGTCGGTGCCCACTTCGCCGATCGCGTGCCGACGGCGGAACTCACGGCGGAATTCGGTCTCGAAACGCTCCTGAAGCGGCAGACCGGTTCCCTCTCCGGCGGCCAGAAGCGCCGGTTGAGCGTCGCGCTCGCGTTCGTCGGCAACCCGAGGCTCGTTCTGCTCGACGAGCCGACCACGGGGCTCGACGTCGACGCGCGCCGGGCGTTGTGGGATGCGGTGCGCCGGCAGCACGACCGCGGCGCGACAGTAGTCGTCACCAGCCACTATCTGGAGGAAATCGAGGCGCTGGCCGAACGCGTCGTCGTGATGGGGCAGGGGCGCGTCCTCGCCGACGATCCGCTCGACGCCGTTCTGGCCCGGGTCGGATTGCGCCGGGTGAGCCTGCGCACCCCCGAGCCGGATGCGCTCGCGCGGCTCGCCGGGGTCGCCCGGGCGGAGGCCGACGACGACGGCAGGAGCACGTTCTTGGTTCGGGATTCCGATGCGTTCGTCACCGATCTCGTGCACTCGGGTGTCGAGTTCGCCGACCTTGCGGTGCGCGGCGCCACGCTCGAGGAGGCGTTCCTCTCTTTGACCCGATCCGCCAATGACCCTGCGTCGGAGAAGGAGGTCGCCGAATGAGGGCTGCCGGTCTCACGTTCGTGCACGCCAAATACAACCTGCTCGAGACGGCACGGATCCCGATCGCGATCATCAGCGCCCTGGTCTTTCCGGCGCTCGCACTGTCGATGTTCGTGGTGCCGCAGCGGGTGGTCGCCGAAGACCCCGTGCTCGCGACCCAGGCCGTGATCTCGATGTCGGTGTTCGCGATCCTCGCGAACTCCCTGTTCAGCTTCGGCATGACCATTTCGGAGAACCGCGAGACGCCGTGGGACCCGTACTTGCGCACGCTGCCCGCACCGGGCATCTCGCGGGTGCTCGCGCACGTCTTCTCGACCGGTGTGCTCGGCATGGCTGCGATCCTGCCGGTGATCGCGATCGGCGGGCTGCTGACCGCGGCCGAGGCCGAATGGTGGCGGGTGCTGTTCGGGTTCGGCGCGCTCGCGTTGTCGGCGCTTCCGTTCATGTTCATCGGCATTTGCATCGGCTACACGTTGCCCTCCAAGGCCGCGATCGCGGTTGTGCAAGTGGTGATGTTCGGACTCGCCTTCGGCGGGGGACTGTTCCTGCCGCCGATGCTCTTCGCCGATTGGCTCAATTCGATCTCGATGTTCCTGCCCTCCCGGCACGCTCGAGAGTTCGTGATCTGGGCGGTGCAGGGCGGCGACCTCGAGCCGTGGGTGTGGCTGGGCGTTGTGGCGTGGACAGCGGCGACGTTCGTGCTCGCGCTCGTGCTGTTCCGGCGCGACGAGGGGCGACGGTACCACTAGTCTCGCCCGCTAACGAGGTCGGCGTCGCCCGTGGCGCCCGGTTTGAATTCGAGGCGCCCGCCGGTGGCGTCGAGAACCCCCGCGGCCGAGCGCGAGCACGACCGCTCGCTGCTTTCCGCCTGGTTCGTCACGTCGTGGGCTGTTCTGCCTCGCCTTGCTCGGCCATGAACGCTTCG
>CAYRUW010000282.1:0-1977 GCA_964427465.1 uncultured Diaminobutyricimonas sp. | reverse complement strand
CTCCCCCGCCTCCAGCGCCGGGATGTACGCGTCGCGCTGGCCGATCTTGAACCGCCGCTCCACGTCGAAGCCGGCGTTCTCGAGCGCCTGGGCGAAGATCTCCGCGATGATCTCGTTCGAATAGTAGGCCTGCGAACCAATCACGATCGTGCCGGTTTCGTCTTGCTCGCCCGAGCCGAACGGGTCGCCCTGCCCGCACCCGGTGAGGGCTATCGAGGCCGCGAGCATGGTCGCGCCCAACGCGAGACGGTGCCGGTTGCGCCGTGTGTTCATCAGGTTTTCCCTTCTCTTTCGGCCGCGCCTTGGCGCAGCCTCAACCGGCGGTTGCCACCGCCGTGGTTCCCGTTCCGGCAGACCGCGAGCGGATGCTCGGGGCTCGTCCTGCGCTCACGCCTCGCGGCACTGCCAGATGCTGGGTGAGTCCGAACACCGCGTCGATGAGCAACGCGAGAACGACGATCACGATAGCGCTGCCGAGCATCTGGTCGTAGGCACGCAACTGGATCCCCTGGATGATCGGGTATCCCAATCCGCCCAGGTTCACATAGCCGGCCAGAGTCACCGTCGCGATCACTTGCAGGCTCGCGCTGCGCAGGCCCGCGACTAGCAGCGGCAGCCCCAGCGGCACCTCCACACCGGCCAGGAGCTGCCACTGGGTCATACCCACGCCGCGAGCCGCGTCGATGGTCCGCCGGTCGATCGCTTCGATGCCCGAGTAGGCCCCGGCCAGGATCGGCGGTATCGCGAGGACCACGAAAGCGGCGATCGCGGCGAACGCCCGCTCCTGCGGAAGCACGCCGACTAGGAGCACGAGCAACAGGATGAGTCCGAACGAGGGCAAAGCGCGCGCCGCACCCGAGAGCCCCACTGCGAACTCGCGCCCGCGTCCCGTGTGGCCGATGAGGTAGCCGACCGGGATCGCGATCGCTGCCGCGATCGCAACCGAGATCGCGGTATAGAACAAGTGCTCGCCGATTCGCACCGGCAAGGCACCCGAGCCGGCGAGCCGCTCGGGCGAGAGCAGCCACGCTATGGCCCCGAAGAACAGGTTCAACCGGCCACCGCCCTGGGTCGGGCTGCCGCGGCCAATGGCGGCTGGGTCCTCCTCCACGGCATGAGCAACCGCCCCAGCAGGACGAGCACAAGATCGAACGCAAGCGCGACGAGCACGGTCATTGCCACCCCGGCGAAAATCTCTTCGACGATGCGGCGCTGGAAGCCGTTCGTGAAAAGGTAGCCCAGGCTCTGCACGCCCACGAGGATGCCCACCGTCACGAGACTCACGGTGCTCACGGCGACAACGCGCAAACCGGCCAGCAGCACGGGACCGGCGAGCGGTAGCTCGACTGTCCAGAATCTGCTCCAGCCCGCATAGCCGACCGCCGTCGCCGACTGCCGCACGCGCGAGTCGACCGACGCGAGCGCGTCGGCCACCGAGCGGGCCATGATCGCGACCGCGTACACGGTGAGGGCGATGAGCACGTTCGCCTCGCTCAGGAAGCCGATGCCGAGGATCGGCGGCAGGATCACGAAAAGCGCGAGCGACGGGACCGTGTAGAGCAAGCCGACGAGGGTCAGCAGAAGCCCGCGGGTGAGCCGGAATCGCCAGGCGAGCCAGCCGAGTGGCACGGCCAGCACGAATCCGGCGACGATGGGCACGGCGCTCAGCCGCACGTGGGCGAGAGCCAGTTCGAGGATCAGACCGAGGTTCTCGGTCGTCCAGCTCATGATGCGCCCGGTTCGGCCTCGAGCACCCCAGCCGGCCGGCCCGCCTCGTCCACCACGACCTGGCCCGCCGGGGTCTCGCGAATGGTTAATCGCCGCTTGCCGCGGTCGGCGCCGATGAAGCTCGCCACGAAATCGCTCGCCGGTGCGGCGACGATTTCGGCGGGAGTGCCGCGTTGGGCCACTCTTGCACCCTGTTCGAGGATGATCACCTGGTCGCCGAGCAGGAACGCCTCCTCGATGTCGTGGGTG
>CAYRUW010000281.1:0-2011 GCA_964427465.1 uncultured Diaminobutyricimonas sp. | reverse complement strand
GGTGGCGGTCGTCGTGTGCAATGCCTGGCCGATCGCCTGGAAGATCGTCTCGGTGTCCAGGCCGAGCAGGGTGCCGATGCCGGCCGCCGCGCTCGGACCCAGGTGCGCAACATGGTCGATCTTGTGCTTGTGCAGACTGATCGCGCGCACAAGGTCGATCTGGATCTCGTAGCCGGTGACGATGCCGCGCATGAGGTCCGCACCCGTGCAGCCGGCGTGCTGCGCGACTGCGAGTATGGGCGGAATGTTGTCGCCAGGGTGCGAGTAATCGGCGGCGAGGAACGTATCGTGAAAGTCGAGCTCTCGAACCGCGACCCCGTTGGCCCAGGCCGCCCATTCGGGGCTGTACCGGCCATCGATCCCGAACACGGTCGCACCCGCCCGGGCCCGCTCAGGCGAGGTGGCCGGCTCGCGTGCGCCAACCGGTGCGAACGGCCTGCTCCCCGCGGCGACGGCTTGTGAGCGCGCCGCGACCACGGGCGCGCGAGCGAGCGAGGCGGCCGCGACGGCCGCGTTGTCTATAACGCGGTTGATCACCATGTCGGCGACCTCGGCATCCGGTTCGATCCGCTCCGCGGCCACTTGCGCGAGCTTCCAGGCGAGTTGTTCCTCGCGCGGCAGTTCGCTCTGACTCGGGTGCACTCGCACGGAATGAACCTTCAAACTTTCGTTCCTCTCGTTCGGGTCGGCAGGTCACCGCGCCGCCGCCGTGGCCAGGGGCGGTGCGGATGCCGTGGCCGGCTGCTCGGCATCGCGCTCGTCTTGGGCCGTGGCGGCCGCCGGTTCGATCGCGGCGAGCACGCTCTGCAGGGCGTTGTGCAAGTGCACGTGAGTGGCGTGGGCGGCCAATTCGGCATCCCGGTTGGCGATCGCGTGAGCGATCAGGCCGTGCTCGGCGGCAGCGGATGCCAGGCGCGCAGGATTGTCTTTGGCGAGGCGGCGGGCCCGCTCCAAGTGCGTACGCAGACCCTGCAGTGCGGCAACCAGGTAGGAGTTGGAAACGGCATCGTCGATGGCGGCGTCGAGCCGGGCGACCACTTGGTAGTACGCATGCCGGTCCGGGTCTTGGCTGCGGCTCTGCAACAGCGTGGGCACTTCGGCGAATTCGCGCGCGAGCGTCGCAAACACGGCAGTGTCTGCGCGCTCGGCGGCCAGTCGTGCCGCCTGTTCCTCGAGCGCGCGGCGCACCTCGAAAAGCTCTCGCACGTCGTTCGCGGAAACTCCGGTGACCACAAGCCCGCGACCGGCTTGAGGCGCGACGAGCCCTTCGGCGGTGAGTCTCGTGAGGGCTTCGCGCAACGGCGTTCTGGATACGCCCAGGCGACTCGACTGCTCAACCTCGCCGAGCACCGCGCCCGGCCGTAAGCGCCATTCGACGATCTCGGTGCGCAGCGCGCGGTATGCGCGATCGCTGGCTCGCATGCGGACCTCCGAATAGCGAGTGTATACATCCCGTCGCAATTTCGCCACGATACGCCCTAGTTTCCGTAAATCGCCAGGTTTCTGTATACACAGCCGAGTTTCCGGCGCTCTTGCTTGCAACCTCGAGGTTGTCATTGACACGCGTACTTGCAATTGGCAAGTATCAATTTGCGGCAGACATCGATCCGCACACCCCGTGCCTGCGCTAGGAGAGAACATGCTCACCCACATCTTCGTCAACCTGCCCACCACCGACCTGGAGCGGGCCAAGACGTTCTTCACCGGCCTCGGCTGGCGGATCAACGAGAACTTCACCGATGAGAACGCCGCTTGCGTAGTGATCGACGAGAACGTGTACCTCATGGTGCTCACTCGCGAATTCTTCGCCACGTTCACCGACAAGCCCATCGCCGATCCGCACCAGACCTTGCAAGTGGAAACGGCGCTCAGCCGCGAGACGAGAGCCGACGTCGACGCACTCGTAGAGAAGGCGATAGCCGCAGGCGGCACGGAGCACCGCGAGGCGCAGGACTACGGGTTCATGTACCAGCGCGGCTTCGAAGACCCCGACGGCAACCTATTCAGCGCG
>CAYRUW010000280.1:0-2072 GCA_964427465.1 uncultured Diaminobutyricimonas sp. | reverse complement strand
TAGTCCGCCCGCCGCACGGAAGATGGCGCCGGTGGAGCGTCAACCCCGCAGCGACATCTCCTCGGCCAATTGCGTGTACGCGTCTTCAGCCTTCTCACCCGCGTCGGCGAGCACTTGGACGACGACTTCGCTCGCGCCGGCGCCCAGGTGCTCTGCCACCCGTTCTGCCGCGCGAGTCGGCGCCCCGTACGCGACCAGGCCGTCGATCAGTTTGTCGCTGCCTTCGCCGTCGAGATCCGACTCGTCGAAACCCGAGCGCATCAGGTTGTTGCGGTAGTTGGTGAGTTCGAGATATCGCCGGATGTCGGCGCGCGCGATCGCACGCATCCGTGCGGTGTCGGTGCCGAGGATGACCCGCTGTTCGGCGACGAGCATCGACCCTGGTCCGAGCGCGTCCCGCGCGAGCGCGGTGTGGTCGGGCGGGGTGAGATACGGATGAGCGCCGCCGGTGCGCGATGCGGCGAGTCGCAGCATCCTCGGACCCAGAGCGGCAAGCACGATCGATTGCGACGGCACGCCTTCGCGCTCGAGGACGTCGAGAAAGCCGACCATCGCGGTGTAGGGGCGGCGCGCGATCGGTCCGGAACGCTCGGGATGCCCGACGCCTATGCCGAGCACGAACCGCTGCGGATACTGCCGGTCGATGCGGTGGAAGGAGTGCGCGAGCACGGCCGGGTCGCTGCGCCAGATGTTCACGACGCCCGTTGCGATCGTGATGCGGGAGGTGGCGCCGAGCAGCTCTTGGGCGACCAGCAGGTCGTCGGTCGGCGATCTGCCGAGCCATAGCGAGGCGTAGCCGAGTTCCTCGATCGCGACGGCGAGCGCCGGTTCCGTGTCGTGCACCGACCGCCACACGCCGACGCGTCCTTTGTATTCGGGTACGGCTGGACGGATCGATTCGGCTCCCATTTGCGAATTATCGCGCACCTGATTCGGGGGTGCTAAGGCCCAGGACAGGGGGTAACAGGTTTCGCGCGCCCCGGCGGAAAGGAATGTCGGTGGCTGCTGCTCTAATCGAATCATGAGCGGTCCACGATTCGAGCCCGCGGCGGAGCCTGGCCTGCCCGCGGATGCCGAGCGCACCCCGGTCGCCTTGCGCGCTGACGCGGTGTCCGAGCTCGTGGATGCGATTGCCGGAGTCGAGCGAGTCGTCGCGGGTGCGCTCGCGGTGCGCGCTGAACTCGTTGCCGCTGCCTGCTCCGCGGCCGGTGTCGACGGTGGCCCCGGATCGGGCGAGTTCGGCTCTTCCCGGGACCTGGAGGTGCGCTCTCTGCGCGCGGAGCTCGCAGCGGCTCTGCGCATCTCCGAACGTTCCGCGGAGCAGATCATGGCCACGAGCACGGGGCTCGTGAACCAGCTGCCCGAGACTTTGAATGCTCTGCGGCAGGGCGCGTTGAGCTATCGGCATGCGCAAATCGTGGTCGACAACGTCTCTTCGCTCGCCGACGCGGAACCGGAGGCGTTGCGCGCGTTCGAGACCGCCGCGGTCGAAGCGGCCATGAACCTGAATCCGCCGAGATTCGAGCGAAAGGCTCGCGAACTGCGCGAGCGGCTTCACCCGGAGTCGATCAAGGAGCGCAACCGTCGCGCCGTCGAGGCCCGGTTCGTGCGACCCGAACCAGGACGTGACGGCATGGCATGGCTCACTGCATACCTGCCGGCCGTAGAGGTTCAGGCGATCGACAACCGGCTGAACGCGATCGCCGAGCAAGTACTCCGCGAGCCTGGTTCGACGAGCACTCTGCACCAGGCGCGCGCGGATGTGTTCCGTGACCTGCTCATCGACGCCCCTGTCGACTACACCGCTTGCGAAACTCACGGCATCGATGTCGGACGGTTCCGCGGCATCAGGCCCACTGTGCTGATCACCGTGCCAGTGCTGTCGCTGCTCGACCAGAGTGCCGAGCCGGCGACGCTCGAAGGGTATGGGCCGATCGACATCGACACTGCGAAGGAACTCACCGCACAGGCGCCGCACTTGCGCCGGATCCTCACGCATCCCGAAACCGGAATCGTGCTCTCGTTCGGCAAGGATCGCTATCAAGTGCCCGCCGATTTGAGGGCTTGGCTTC
>CAYRUW010000279.1:0-2128 GCA_964427465.1 uncultured Diaminobutyricimonas sp. | reverse complement strand
GGATCTGCATGTAGCGAGCCAGCACGACCAGTTCGATGTCGGCTTCGGCCACGACTTCGAGCACCCGGTGCTCGAACGCTTGCTTCTCGTCGGCGTCGGTCACGGGCCGGTGCTCGAACGCGACCCCGTAGAAGGCTGCGAGTTCGGCGAGGTCCGGGTGGTTGCTCATCACGAGAGGGATCTCCACGCCCAGCTGCCCCGCTCGCTGCCGGAAGAGTATGTCGTTGAGGCAGTGCCCCGCCTTGGAGACGAGCACGAGCGTGCGCAGCGGACGGCCGACCTCGTCGAGCTGCCAGGTCATCGAATAGCGCTCGGTGACGGGGGCGAGGGCGCGTTCGAATCGTTCGCGGCCGGCGCCGGTCTGAACCTGCAGTCGCATAAAGAAGCGCCCGGTGTCATCGCTGGAGAACTGCTGCGATTCGGTGATGTTGCCCTCGGCTTCGACGATCGCGCCGCTGATCGCGTGCACGATGCCGGGCTTGTCCTTGCAGACGAGCGTGAGGATCCAGTGCGTCGTGTCGGTCACGGCATCCAGCGTATTGCTCGACGGGCGAGACGATGCGCACTGGCGAGGGCGCTCACTCGGTCCATGAGACTTCCGGCGCCCGGTAGTAGCCGATGCCCGCGTGACCCCATCGCTCGCCGAGCACGGCGAGCCGCTGGGCGAGCTGCTCGAATCCGCCGCCGTCGCCGGCCGGCGACCCAGCCCAGTCCGCGATCGCGGCGATTCGCGGGAAAGCCATGTACTCGATGTCTTCGATCGTCTCGAGGGTCTCGCTCCATAGCGGCGCTTCGACGCCGAGCAATTGCTCCTCGCCGATGTCCGGGAGGACTTGTGCAGGATCCCAGCCCGCGGCCGCGGGGAGCGTGGTCGGGCCGTCCGCCCAGACCAGCCCGAGTCGAGTGTTGCGGTCGTACTTCATGTCCAGGTAGGCGACGTCGGCGGGGGACATGATGAGCCGGCCGCCCTGTTCTACGAACGAGCGCGCTTCGGAAGCGGACTCGGGGTCGGGCCGGCTGAATCCCCAGTACTGGCCGATGGTGCCTCGCGGCAGGTTCGTGCTGCGGCCGAGGTCGTGCCAGCCGATCACGGTCTTGCCATGGTCGGCGGCGATGCGCGCGGCGCGGTCGACGAACGCGATGAATTCGGCGTCGGTCGTGCTCTGGGCTTCGTCGCCGCCGATGTGCAAGTAGGGCCCGGGGCTCATCTCGGCCAGTTCGCGGAACACGTCGTCCAGGAACCGGTAGGTGATCTCGCTGTCGATGCAGAGCGAGCTGAAGCCGACCTGGATGCCGGTGTACGGCTCGGGCCGCTTGCCGTCGCACGTCAGTTCGGGGTAGGAGGCGAGCGCTGCGTTGGTGTGCCCCGGAACATCGATTTCGGGCACGATCGCGATGAATCGCGACTGCGCATACCGGACGATCTCGCGGAAGTCTTCTTTCGTGTAGTAGCCGCCTTCGCCGCCGCCCACCTCGGTTCTGGAGCCATACTCGGTGAGGTTCGGCCACGAGTCGATCTGGATGCGCCAGCCCTGGTCGTCGGTCAGATGCAGATGCAGGTGGTTGAGTTTGAGCGTCGCGATGTCGTCGATGTAGCGCTTGACCTCGTCGACGTCGAAGAAGTGTCTCGCGACATCGAGCATTGCGCCGCGATAGGCGAACCGGGGTTCGTCCCGGATGTTCACGGCGGGCACGAGCCAGTCGGCCGGCTGGCCGGATTCGAGTTGCGGGGGCAGCAACTGGCGCAGGGTCTGCACTCCCGCGAACAGGCCCGGTGCAGCATCCGCCGTGATGGTCACGCCGGTTTCGTCCACGGCGAGTTCGTACGATTCCGGGCCGTCGCCGGCGGCAGCGGCGTCGATCTCGAGCCGGATGGCGCCGGGCGAGTCGTCGTCCCCGCTCACCTGGAGTTCAGGTTCCGCGCCAATCGCCGGTCGCAGCAGCTCCGCGACATAGCCGGCGACGTCTTCGGCGCCCTCGCCGGAATGCACTATGCGCACTCCAGCGTCGAATTCGAATGGCTGGGCGCCTTCAACGAGTTCGATGCTCGCCGGCTGGGGCACGAGTCCGAGGCTCGAGACGCCGTCGGTGGGCGCGGGTTGCTGAGCGACGAGCACGGTTACCGCGA
>CAYRUW010000278.1:0-2139 GCA_964427465.1 uncultured Diaminobutyricimonas sp. | reverse complement strand
TCGACACCGGCATTTCGTTGCAGCAGATCCGCGTCGCGGTCAACCAATTGCGCGAAGCCGGAATCGACGACCTCGCCCAGACGACGCTCATGAGCGACGGCGCGAGCGTCTACTTGTGCACGTCGAACGACGAAGTCATCGACCTCGTCAACCGCGGTCAGGGTGTGTTCGGCATAGCGGTGGGCAAGGTACTGCGCGAAGTCGAATCGAGCCTCGTCGAACTCGACTCAGCCGGCGGCGGACCCGACCCGCTGGACGAACTCGCGGCGCGGCGCGCCTCGAAGGCCTCCTGAGGCGCGCACTGCAGCGCTTGCCAGCGCACTAGCGCTCACCCGCACAGCAGCACTCACCAGGCCGCAGCGGGCTCCTGAACCGCACCCGGCTCTTGGATGCGTGCCGCTCGCAGCACCCGGTCGAGCAACTGGTCGAAATACCGGCTCAGCTCTTGCGCACTCTCGCCGGGCCACATGTGCAACGGCCGGGCAGCGCCCTGCGCTTGCTGCAACGACGTGCGCTCCGGCAATTGCGGGCTCAGTACGAGCGGGCCGAACATGTCGCGCAGCTCCTTGATCCGGAACTGGTGCTCGAGCGACTGCACCCGGGCGCGGTTCACGATGATGCCCAGCGGCTGCAGTCTCGGCGAAAGGCCACGGCGGATCTCCTCGATCGCGCGCAAAGCGCGGTCTGCCGCAGCGACCGAGAACAACCCCGGCTCGGTCACGACGGCGACCCGGTCGCTCGCCGCCCACGCGGTGCGGGTGAGCGCATTGAGCGAAGGCGCGCAATCGATGAAGACCAAGTCGTAGTCACCCTCGACCACGGCGAGCGCTTCCTCGAGTTTCCAGATGTCGCGGATGCTCGGATGCGGACCGTCGAAATTGAGCGCTGCGGGCGACCCGATGAGTACGTCGATCTTGCCCGGCCGGCCGCGAGTCCAGCCGCTCGGCGCGATCGCCGCGCGCACGATCTTCTCCTTCGGCGAGGCGAGAACGTCGGCGACGTTGAGGTGCCCGGCGACCTGGATGTCCATGCCGGTGGAGACGTCGGATTGGGGGTCGAGATCCACCACGAGAGTGCGCAATCCGCGCGCAAACGCGGCGGAAGCGAGTCCGAGCGTGACAGTGGTCTTCCCGACTCCCCCCTTCAGGGAGCTCACGCTCAAGACATGCACGACTAGACGATACCTTTACTACTCTGAAAGAACCTAAAGTGAATCGCGGTCGCAACCCGGCCGGTTTCACACTCTTGCGTGACTCGATTCTCGACCCCCGAAGGAAGCATGTTCAAGAAGATCCTCGTTGCAAATCGCGGTGAAATAGCGATCCGCGCATTCCGGGCGGCATACGAGCTCGGAGCCAAGACGGTAGCGGTGTTCCCTTACGAGGATCGCAACTCGGTGCATCGGCTGAAAGCGGATGAGGCCTACCAGATCGGCGAGGAAGGGCACCCCGTCCGCGCGTATCTCGACGTGAGCGAGATCATCCGGGTGGCCAAGCTGAGCGGGGCCGACGCGATCTACCCCGGCTACGGATTCCTCTCCGAGAACCCCGACCTGGCCCAAGCGGCGACGGATGCGGGCATCACCTTCATCGGACCGCCCAAGCACGTGCTCGAGATGGCCGGCAACAAGGTCGCCGCGAAGGAGCGCGCGGTCTCGGCCGGAGTGCCCGTGCTCGCCTCGACGCCGGCCAGCCGCGACATCGAGGAGCTGATCAAGGGCGCCGAGCAGATCGGCTTCCCTGTTTTCGCCAAGGCCGTGGCCGGCGGTGGCGGACGCGGGATGCGCCGCGTCGACACGCCCGAAGAACTCCGGCCCGCGCTCGAAGCCGCTATGCGCGAGGCCGACAGTGCGTTCGGCGACCCGACGATGTTCCTCGAGCAGGCGGTGCAGCGGCCCCGGCACATCGAGGTTCAGATTCTCGCCGACTCGCACGGAAACACGGTGCACTTGTTCGAGCGCGACTGCTCCGTGCAGCGCCGCAACCAGAAGGTCGTCGAGATCGCGCCCGCGCCGAACCTAGACGACCGGACCCGACAGGCGCTTTATCGCGATGCGGTCGCGTTCGCCGAGTCGATCGGCTACGTCAATGCCGGCACCGTCGAGTTCTTGCTCGACACGGTCGGCGAACGTGCCGGCCA
>CAYRUW010000277.1:0-2142 GCA_964427465.1 uncultured Diaminobutyricimonas sp. | reverse complement strand
AGTGCCAGCAGCAACGCCCGGACGCGGCCCGGCAATGCCCGGCCGACGAGCGCGAGAACGCCGAGTGCGAAAGCGATGTCGGTCGCGGTGGGAATCGGCCAGCCGTCTTGGAGCTGCGGGTCGCGCACCACGAACAAGAAAATGAGTGCGGGCACGACCACCCCGCCGACCGCGGCAACGGTGGGCACGAGCGCCTTTCGCACCGTGTTGAGTTCGCCATGGGTGAGCTCATGTCTGAGTTCGATGGCAGCGATGAAGAAGAAGATCGCCAGCAGACCGTCGGTCACCCAGTGCGCGAGCGACAGGTCGATCGGAGTGCCCGGCAGGCTGAACCGGCTGTGCACCACTTCGGCGACTTGAGAGCCCACGGGCGAATTGGCGACGACGAGGCCGAGCAGGGCCGCTGCCAGCAGCAACACAGCGGCGTACCGTTCCGAGCGCAAGAAGGTCATTCTTCTCCAAGGGTCGAGGGCGAGGTTCTAGCACCGCCGACCAGACTTCCCGGCACACCTGGCACGAGCATAGCCGCTCGCGAAACATGGATTTCACGTGAGGCGCGCATTCGTAACCGGCTCGAAATGAAGGCGGAGCGCATCCGAAACATGTGACGCGCACACTAACCACAGGCCCGATGCGGCCGATGCACAGGCGTCCGGCAGCTGCCGGAGATCTAGAGACGGGGTGGTGAATGTGAGCGGCGGTGAACTCGCGTGGGCGATCACGGCAAGTGCGCTCGTGCTGCTGATGACGCCGGGAGTGGCGTTCTTCTACGGCGGGCTCGTGAAAGCCAAGAGCGTCGTCAGCATGATGATGATGAGCTTCGGGGCGCTTGGGCTCGTGAGCGTGCTCTGGATCCTGTTCGGCTACAGCATGTCGGCGGTTTCGTCGCCGCTGCAGTTCGCCGGTAGCCCGCTCGAGCATTTCGCGCTCGCCGGAAGCGACAACGAGACCCTCGTGACCGCACTGTTCGGCGCGACGTTCGCGATCATCACCGTGGCCCTGGTCTCGGGCGCGATCGCCGATCGTGCCAAGTTCGGGGCGTGGATGCTGTTCGCAGGGGTATGGGCGACGGTCGTCTACTTCCCGGTCGCGGCGTGGGTCTGGGGCGGCGGTTGGGTGTTCAGCCTGCACGAGCTCACCGGATTGCCCGCCGTGATCGACTACGCAGGCGGTACCGCAGTGCACGTGAACGCGGGCGCCGCAGCGCTGGCGCTGGCACTCGTGCTCGGCAAACGGATTGGTTTCGCCAAGGGTGCCGATGTGCCGCACAACGTGCCGCTCGTGTTGCTCGGGGCGGCGATCCTCTGGTTCGGCTGGTTCGGCTTCAACGCCGGAGCCGAGTTCGCGAACGGGCTGGCGAACGTCGGCCTCATCGCCGTGAACACGCTCGGCGCGACGGCGGCGGCGGTGATGGGCTGGCTCGTGGTCGAGAAGTTCAAAGACGGCAAGGCCACTTCGGTGGGCGCCGCTTCGGGTGCGATCTCCGGTCTCGTGGCGATCACCCCCGCGTGCGCGAACCTCGAGCCCGGCTGGGGGCTGCTGCTGGGGGCGGTTGCCGGCGCGACATGCGCGCTCGCCGTTGAACTCAAGTGGCGGCTCGGCTTCGACGACTCGCTCGACGTCGTCGGCATCCACCTCGTGGGCGGACTGATCGGCACGCTGTATCTGGGCTTCTTCGCCACCGGCACCGGGATTTTCACGGGCGGCAATCTGGGGCAGCTCGCATCGCAGGCGATCGCGGCGACCGGAGTGCTCGCATACTCCTTCGTGGTCGCGGGACTGCTGGGCCTGGCGATCAAGAAAACGGTCGGCTTCCGCATCCGGAACGAAGACGAACTGGCCGGTGTCGACACGGTCGTGCACGGCGAAACCGGGTACGCACTCGACGCGCGCTGATACCGGAATGGGCGGCGCCACTCGATAGAGTGGCGCCGCATCCGTGTCAACGCGAATCGGGTTGGGGGGACCATGCCGGGACCATGGCCGGTTTTCGCTGCGGCTGTGGTCCTGCTCGCCTCGGCCGGCGCCATGGTCGCGTTGTTCGGAGCCTCCAAGCGCTCGCTGGCCCTCATCATCGGAGCTGCAGCCGCGTGGGCGGCCGTGGTCGTCGCCGGGCTGGGGAGCGGCAATGTGCCGACGACG
>CAYRUW010000276.1:0-2149 GCA_964427465.1 uncultured Diaminobutyricimonas sp. | reverse complement strand
GCACGGTGCTCGGCTATGAGCGCGATCAGAGCTGGCGCGGCGCGCACCGCGAACGCGGGAACCTCTTCGAACCCTTCGAGTCTGCGGCGCTCGAAGTGGATCCGGCCGTCGGTCTCGGCACCCACGATGGATGCGCCCGATCCGCTCGATTGCTCGGCCGGAGCCGCGATCGTCACGTCTAAGCCGGCCTCGAGCGCCGTTGCCGCGAGCACCCTCAGTCCGGCCGAGTCGATGCCATCGTCGTTCGTGATGAGCGCGCGCGTCACTCCTCCTCCACTCTCAAGGCCAGTTCATCCGGGCTCACCTTGAGGGATGTTTCGTCCGCGGTGTCGATGGCCCTCACCTTCACGAGATCTCGGAACTTGCGGATCGCATCCGCATCGCCCGTGCCTCGCCCATGCCGGGTGACATTTAGCGCACCGGCGGCCGCACCGAGCGCGATGGCGTCCTCCATCGTTCCGCCCGAGGCGAGGGAGGCCGCGACCCCGGCGGTGAGGGAGTCCCCGGCCCCGCTCGTGTCCGCCACTTGCAGCTCCGGCATCGACACCTCATACAGCGATCCCCGCGAGAGCATGAGCGCCGGCAGATCGGCCCGGGTCACGATGACCGTCTCGGCGCCCTCGTCGTTCAGCTCGTACATGGCCGAGAGCACGTCCTCGGTCGCGTTCTGGCTGATCCGCCCGTCGCGCAGCAGTTCCTCGTCGCTCACCTTGGCGACGCTCACACCGCCTTGCAGGGCGGCAGCGAGCCTCGGGCCCGCGAGGTCGACGATGACCTTGCGCCCGCTGGATGCCAGATCGGCTGCGAGCCGGCGGTAGACGTCGTGCGGCAACTCGTCGTCGCCGACCGGGCCGCTCAGGATCACGAGGTCCGCATCCAGTCCCTCGCCGAGGGTGACGCTGTACAACTCGTCAAGCTCGTGCCTCGAGAGCGGCTCGGAACGGGTCTCCACGAGCACCACCCGGTTTCCGTTGCGCCGGTCGTGAATGTACGCTCCGCCGCTAGCCTCTCGTTCCACCGCGACGACTCGCATGCCGCTGTCTTCGAACAAGTGGCGGATCACCCGGCCGACCTCGCCGGACAACACGCAGCAAATGGTGACCGAGACGCCCAGCCGTTGCAGCATCCGAGCTTGCCACACCCCCTGGCCGCCCGCATGGATGTGCACTTGCGGCCCGTCCGGGTTGCCCTCAACGGTGACGGTGAGGATCGGCGCCGGCACGAAAATGACAACCTCGCTCATGTGGTGAGGCTACGTTCGCCGGCCCCGCCGGGAAATGCTCTCCCACAGGTGCACACCGGTTGACGGGCATGTTCTCAGGAATCCCGCGGGCGAAGCTCCCGGATCCGAAGGCCTCGTGTTCGCGTCAACCCCGCCGAACGACAACGCCGAGTCGTTCCGCCGCCGTGGCGAGTTTCTCGTCGAAGGTTGCCAGCGTGTCTGCCGAATCGAGTGCCGCAGCAAGCACACAGCAGTCGGGCATCTTCAATTGGGTCTCCGCCCGCAGCCTGGCCAGCGTCTCAGGTTCGTCCGGGGGAGTGGGCCTGACGATCACTCCCAGCCGGTCCAGCAGCGAGCGCGCCCGCTCGAGCATGCCGGCACGGGCCGGGCCGACGAGTACCTCGGCGAGGGTGAGGGGATGCACTGCCAGCTCGTCGTCGGCATCGAGGAGCAGGGTCACAGCCCGCTCATGGTGCGGATCAAGATCCGAGAAGTGAGCGATGAGAACCTTCGCGTCGAGTACGGTCACGCGGGCCAGTCCGCACGCAACGCGTCGAGGTAGCCCTGCGGGTACGCTTCGGTGAGAGCACCGGCTGTGCCCCGGATGGCGGCTTTCCTTCGGTCCCGGACGGCTCGTTGCCTGGCCTCCAGGGTTTGCGCGGCAGCATGGAAGAGTCGTCGGACTCGCTCGGCGCGACCGGCATCCGGCCATTCAATGGCCGCGAGCTCGAGCGCCCGCTCGACGTCGGGAGTCTCGGTGACCTGAAACCGCGGTCGTTCGGTCGGCATGCATGAAGTGTACCACCCGTGACACGAGTGGGTCACTTGGTGGTGGCGGCCAGGTCTCGGATGGTGGCGGGGCTGAGTTCAACTTGTCGGCGCCGCGAGCAGTCACGGCTTCGGCGCCGCGAGCAGGTCGCGGACCAT
>CAYRUW010000275.1:0-2157 GCA_964427465.1 uncultured Diaminobutyricimonas sp. | reverse complement strand
GCAGCCTCGATCTCATCGAGCTGCTCGTGGGTGTTGTCGGTGCCCAGGCAAAGCAAGTCGCAACCGGCCTCGAGCGCCCGCAGGGCGGCCGTCGCAATACCCAGCTCGCCGCTGGCACCGGCCATGTCCAGGGCGTCACTCACGACAGCGCCCGTGAAACCGAGCTCGTCGCGCATCAGGCCGTTCAGAATCCCCGACGAGAACGTGGCCGGGACTGCCCGGTCGAGTTGCGGGAGCACGATGTGGGAACTCATTATCGCGGCACTGCCCGCATCGATCGCTGCGGCGAACGGTACGAGCTCGCGCTCTTCGAGCACGTCGAGGGAGACGTCGACCACAGGCAGCGCCAGGTGCGAGTCCTCTGCCGTATCGCCGTGCCCAGGGAAGTGCTTCGCGCACGCGGCCACTCCCGTGGACTGCAGTCCGCGCACCCAAGCCGCCGAATGGCGCGCCACGAGGGCCGGATCGGCACCGAAACTGCGCACCCCGATCACGGGGTTGTCCGGGTCGGAGTTGATGTCGACGTCGGGGGCCAGATTCAGGTTCACTCCCACTGCGGCAAGTTCGTTGCCCACCGCTCGCGCGACCGATTCGGTGTACCGGACGTCGTCGAGACGCCCGAGCACCGCATTGCCCGGATATGGAGCGCCGGTGTCGTAATGCAAACGCGTGACATCGCCGCCCTCTTCGTCGATCGCGATCACCGCATGCGGGTTCGCCTCGCGGATCGCGCCGGTCAACTCGGCGAGCTGGGCCTTCGAGACGATGTTCGTGCCGAACAAGCACACGCCGGCAAGCCCCCCACGCAATCGGTGCGAAAGCCAAACGGGCAGCTCGGGGCCGGCGAAGCCAGGCAGGATCACCGCCGACGGGCTGGGCCCGCCGGCTGCCGGTACCAATGTCATCCTTTGACCGCTCCGCTCACGAGCCCTGTCGTCATCCGGCCCTGCACGAACAGGAAGAACACGATCACCGGGATCGACATGAGGGTCGACCCGGCCATGATCGCCGCCCAGTTCGTGGTTCCGGTCGCCACCTGGAAGGTGCGCAACCAGACCGGGAGCGTCATCATGTTCGGGCTCGAGTTGATCACGAGTGCGAGCAGGAACTCGTTCCAGGCCTGGATGAAACCGAAGATGCCGGTCGCGATGAGTCCCGGCGCGAGCAGTGGGAAGGTGATCCGCCAGAATGCGCCGGCCCGCGACAGCCCGTCGATCATCGCCGCCTCTTCGAGCTCGATCGGCACACCGTGCACGAAACCGCGCAGCACCCAGATCGTGAACGGCAGTACGGCCGCGATATAGAGGATCGTGAGTGCGGCGATGGTGTTGAGCAGCTGCCAGGAGTCGATGACCCGGTAGATGGACACGATCATGGCCTCGCCGGGGATCATCTGCACGATCAGGATCGCGATGATGAACGCGCGACGCGACCTGAACCTGAACCGGGTGACGGCGAGGGAGGCCATGAACGCGAATACGAGCGCGATGATCACGGTCAGCACGGTGATCTGGATCGAGTTCACGAATGCCGCACCGAAGTCGAGGCGAGCGGACGGCGCGAACACCCGCGCATAGTTGCGCCAGGTGAACTCGGCCGGCACGAAGCTCACGTCGGAACCGAGCACGAGGTTGTTGGGCTCAAACGACGTCTTGACCATCCAATAGACCGGGAACACCGCGCACGCGAACACGACGATGGCGATGGTGTTGAACCCTGCCGCTGCGAAGCGCTTGCGGCGGTGCGCTGCCCGGCGCTCCGGCGTCAGCGATCGCGATTGGGTGGCCGGCGGAACGAGAGCTGCGCTCGCGTCGGCGGACGCTGACTGCGGCAAGCGCAGAAACGGCAGGCGAACGGTGGCTGAGCGCTTGGTCACAGTCCCTCCTCCTTGATGCTGCGGCGCACGTACACGATCGAGACCGCCATCATGATGAGCACCATGATGATCGCGGTGGCACCGCCGATGCCGTACTCGCCGCTGCCGAGCGCCACCTGGTAGATGTAAACACCCAACGTCGAGGTCTCCGCCGCGATCCCGCCGATGCCCTGAAGCGCGAAGATCTGCGTGAACACTCTGAGATCCCAGATCACCTGCAGGATCGTGACGATCAAGAAAATCGACCGCAAGTACGGCAGGGTGATCAGGCGGAACCTCTG
>CAYRUW010000274.1:0-2158 GCA_964427465.1 uncultured Diaminobutyricimonas sp. | reverse complement strand
GCCCTGATCGGCGGGCTCTCCGGCGCCGGCGTGGCGGCGTGGGCGATCGGTAGCGCCGACGACAGCGCCGTTGCGCCTCCGCCGGCAACGGTGACCGTGAACGACCCCGACGACGTGAACGCGATCACGGCGGCGGTCGCGAAGGTCGCGCCATCGACGGTCACGATCTTCGTGAGCGCTCGTGAGGCCCGGGGCAGCGGCTCGGGTGTGGTGATCGACGACGAGGGGCACATTCTCACGAACAGTCACGTGGTGACCCTCGACGGCGCGGCCGACGACCCGCAAGTGCGAGTGCAGACCTACGACGGCCGGTTGCTGGAGGCCGAAATCGTCGGCACCGACCCGATCGCCGATCTCGCCGTGATCCAGGTCGACCCGGATGCCGGCCTGCCGGCGGCAGAGTTCGCCGACTCGAGCGATGTCAACGTGGGCGATCGCGCGATCGCGCTCGGCGCGCCGCTCGGCCTGTCGAACTCGGTCAGCAGCGGCATCGTCAGTGCGCTCAACCGCAGCATCTCGATCGCCTCGTCGGCAGTGCCGGACGAAAGCGATCTGCAACCGACACCGCCGGAAGACGGATTCCCGGGACCGTTCGATTTCTGGGATTTCGACATCCCCGGTCAGGAGCGACGCCAGGCCCCGTCGAGCCGGATCACGATCGTCGTGATGCAGACCGATGCGGCGATCAACCCCGGCAACTCGGGCGGCCCCCTAGTCGATGACGACGGCAGGATCATCGGCATCCACGTCGCGATCGCGAGTCCGGGCAACGGAGCCGAAGGCAACATCGGCGTTGGCTTCGCAATTCCCGGCAACATCGCCGAGCGAATCTCGACGGAACTCATCGAACACGGCTCAGCAAGTCACGGCCTGCTCGGTGCGCTCGTGCTCGACGTGACCGCGGACCCGCAACAGCGAGACGTCGGCACGGTCGGCGCCAGCATCCAAGAGGTCACCGAAGGTGGTGCGGCAGACGCAGCGGGCATCCGCGCGGGCGACATCATCACCCGTTTCGCCGGTCAGCCGATCACTTCGAGCGCCGATCTGACCGGTCAGGTGCGCGCCATGCCCGCCGGGGCCGAAGCCGAAGTGGTGTTCGTGCGCGACGGCGATACGCACACCGTGGAGGTGACCCTGGGCGCGCTCGAATAGCCTTCCCAGCGGGCGGGCAACCGGAGCGTGAGCCGCCCTCGCGCTCCGGTTGTGGCCTGCTAGGCTCAGCGCTCAGGGGCGGCGGCACGGCCCTGAGACTGGAGCATTGGACCCTATGGCAGACCCCCTTCCCGGAGTCTCCTACGTCATGCCGGTGCTCAACGAAGTCGAGCACATTGCGGATGCTGTGCTCAGCCTCACCGCCCAGGACTACGAAGGACCGTTCGAGATCGTGCTCGCACTCGGTCCCAGCATCGACGGCACGAACAAGATCGTCGCGGAGCTCGCCGAACAGGACCCGCGGATTCGCAGCATCCCCAACGAGATCGGCTCGACGCCCAGCGGACTCAACGTCGCGATCCGCAATTCCGTGCACCCAATCGTCGTGCGCGTGGATGCCCACTCGGTGCTTCCGCCCGAATACACCCGGATCGCGGTCGAGACGCTCTTGCGCACGGGCGCCGACAACGTCGGCGGCATCATGAAAGCCGAGGGGCAGACCCCGTTCGAGAAGGCGGTCGCTCGCGCATACGGATCGCGTGCGGGCCTGGGTGGAACGCCGCACCACATCGGCGGCGAAGAGGGACCCGCCGACACCGCATATCTGGGTGTCTTCCAGCGTCACCGTCTCGTCGAGGTGGGCTTGTTCGACGAGGGCATCAAGCGCGGGCAGGACTGGGAACTGAACCGCCGCTTGCGCGCAACCGGGGGAACGGTCTGGTTCACGCCCAGACTGCAAGTCATCTACCGGCCACGCTCGACCTTGCGCAAGCTCATCCGGCAGTTCGTGGCGACCGGCATCTGGCGAGGCGAACTTGCCCGGCGCTTCTTCACCGCGAACTCGCTGCGCTATTTCGTGCCGCCGCTGGCCGTACTCGGCGTCGTAGGCGCGTTCATTCTCGGCATCGTCGGGCTCGTCGCCGGACCGGGCTGGTTCATGCTCGGCTTCGCCGTTCCCGCCGCCTACGCGCTGTTCGTGATCGTCTCGGGCCTTGGTGCGGCTCGC
>CAYRUW010000273.1:0-2164 GCA_964427465.1 uncultured Diaminobutyricimonas sp. | reverse complement strand
CCGAGGGCGGCGGTCGGGTCGCCGTCGGCCCCCTCGATCGCCGGGAAGTTGAACCAGCCCAGGAACTCCGGTGGCGTCGCGTTCTCGTCGCCGGTCTCCTCTTGCAGGATTCCGCCCATCACGCCCGGGTTCCAGTGCCCCATGAGTTCCATGGCCACCTTGCCCGTCGCGAGCATTCCGGCTGAGCTGCCCGCACCCTGCTGCGCGGTCGTGGCGAGGAAGCCCTCTTGGAACGGCTCGGAGGCGATGAACTCTTCGAGCAGTTCGCCGGCTTCGATGAAGCACGGGTCGTCGAAGACGAGTTCGGCTTGCGCTTGCTGCAGCACCTCTGGCGAACACGACTTGAGCACGAAGTTGTACCAGTAGTGACCGGCCGGCCAGCCGTCGCCCGCGCCGACCGCGATCGGCGTGATGCCTTCGGCCTTGAGCGCGTCGATCGCGTCGTAGAGCTCATCGAGCGTCTGCGGCACCTCGTCGATTCCGGCCTGTTCGAACAGCTCCGTGTTGTACCAGAAGCCTTCGATGCCGAAGTTGTAAGGCAGACCGTAGGTCTTCCCGTCGTGCTGCCACGGGGCGACCACGCCGCCGAGCGCGTCGACCTGGTCGGCGACTTGCTCGCTGATGTCCATCACATAGCCGGCCTCGACGTGCGCGGCGAGCTCTCCGGCACCCCACTGTTGGTACAGGTCGAGTCCGCTGCCGGTGCGCAATTGGTTGGGGATGAGCGTGCGCTGCAGTTCTTCGTTCTGGTACGCGGTGACCTCGACGTTGACGCCGGGGTTCGCCTCCTCGAACTCGGCGGCGACATCTTCCCAGAAGCCGAGCAGCGGCTCCCCGGTGCCGTTGTGCCACCAGGTGAGGGTCACCTCACCGTCTTCGCCGGACTGGCCACCATCGCTGGTACATGCGGTGAGCCCGGCGAATGCGATCGCCGCGGCGGAGGCCACGGCGGCCGCACGTGTGATGCGGGATCTGTTCATCGTCGAACACCTCTCGAAAGTTTCGACATTCTGGTCGAAAATGGGTAGGTGGCTAGATACTATGAGGCTCGCTCGGTGAGGTCAAGCGTTTCCGCGACATCCCGGGGTTGCAATGTGACCGCTGGCCACCTGCGGGCCTGCCCTACGATAGGCCCGTGCTGGTCGATCTGCCCGAGGCGCAACTGCGCGAATACCAAGGTTCGCAATTCGAACCGAAAGATTTCGACGCGTTCTGGCGGGCGACCCTCGGCGAGGCGTACTCGCTCGATCTCGCCTTGAGCCGCAGACCGGTGGAATCGCAGCTCGCGACCATAGATGTGTTCGACGTGAGCTTCGCGGGTTTCGGCGGGCAAGAAGTGAAAGCATGGCTTCGCGTGCCACGCAGCGTGCCGAAGCCGCTGCCCGTCGTCGTGCAGTACGCCGGCTATGGCGGCGGGCGCGGGCACCCGGGCGAAAGCCTCTACTTCGCGAGCGCCGGATTCGCGCACTTGTTCATGGACACGCGTGGCCAGGGCGGCACTTGGTCGGCGGGAGCGACATCCGACTCGGGTCAGACCGGCGCCCAGTATCCCGGAGTGATGACCAGGGGAATTCACGACAAAGACGAGTACTACTATCGCCGGCTCTTCGTCGACGCGGTGCGAGCCGTCGACGCCGCGAAATCGATGCCCGAGGTCGATGCCGGCCGGGTCTTCGTGCACGGCGTGAGCCAGGGTGGAGGGGTGGCTCTCGCCGTCGCGGGCTTGCGCGATGACATCGCTGCGCTTGGCTGTTGCGTTCCGTTCCTGTGCGACTTCCCGCGCGCCACCCGGATCACCGACGAATTCCCGTACCAGGAGATCGTGCGCTACCTAGCGGTGCATCGCGGCCAGGCCGAGTCGGTCTTCGACACGCTCAGCTATTTCGACGGTGTCAACTTCGCGGCGAGGGCGAGCGCACCCGCAATGTTCTCGACCGCGCTCATGGACGCCACCTGCCCGCCCTCGACGGTGTTCGCCGCCTACAACCGCTATGCGGGCGCGAGCAAAGAGATCCGCGTGTGGGAATTCAACGGCCACGAGGGCGGCGGAATCGAAGACGAAGTCGCAACCGCCGAGTTCTTTCGCGACACCTTGGAGCGAGGTTCCGGAACGCCCAGACAGCGGGCGTGAGCCGACCGGCGCCGGGCACCAGGCCACTACGCT
>CAYRUW010000272.1:0-2219 GCA_964427465.1 uncultured Diaminobutyricimonas sp. | reverse complement strand
CTATGCCCGCGACGCGTGGATGGCATCCGTCGACGACGAGCTGGTCGTGGGAGGACGGGACGGCTACCGCCAGCTCTGGCACCGCGGTGTGCTGCCCGAGCAGGCGATGGCCGTCGCACGCCGCTTTCCCCGACGTGCCCTGCCTCTGCCGGCTGGCTACCTCGCAGAGCTCCATTTCGCCGAACTCGAGCTCCGCGCGCGGTGGGTCCGATGAGCGGCCTTGCGGCCCCGATCGACCCGCTTCAGCCCGCACCAGGCGGTCGGCCACTCCTCGCACCGATCACCTGCACAGCAGACGCGAGCACCGACTCGGGCGTTCAGCACCACCTCGTCATCCATTCCGACTGGCGCGCCGAGGCACCCGACCATGACCTCGCCGCGGAGCGCGTTGCGACCTCACTCGACGGGTGGTGCAGTTGCCTTCACGCCGCAGACACCGTGGTGCCGATGGCACGCACCGCTTTCTGGCTCATCACGAACCCACTGATGCCGAGCACGGCGCTGGATCGCCGCCGCACGCCGGAGCCACGCGACATCGGTTCGACTCATCTGTTCGGCACCACCCCGATCGCATCCGCGTCGCGCGACCAGCAGCGAGCGCAAGCCGAAAGACGGTTGCTCGATGAATTGCTGGCCGCGATCGGTAGCGCCTGGTGTCCCTGGGGCGATCCGCGGCAGGTCGACGGCGGGCGCGCCGGGTTCGACGAACTCTGGCGAGCCGGAATCCCCCCGGCGCGCGTGGATCGGCTGGCCCGGATGTTCCCCCGCGCGAGTTGGCCGCTTCCGGTCGACGCCTACCTGGCCGCGCAGTTCGGAACGGTCGACCTCGACTGGCTGAGCAACGCGGTGACGTACTATCCCGAGCGGAACTTCGTGCGGTGGGCGCTCCGACGAGGCGCGCACGTGTCACACCCGACGGCCGACCAGATCGGGCGCATGTACGACCTGCAGCTGTCGGCCGACGACACGGCGGCCGCGATCGACGCGAATGTCGCGTACGAATCCCTCAGCACTCTCTCGACAGTGCCCGACACGACCGCCCGCAGCGTCGCGCGTTGGCTCACGTTGTGCGCGCAACTCGGAGCCCGTCCGACCACGTTGCACTGGGCGCTTCTCGCCGATCGCGGGGTATTCCGCGAGGCGCCACCACCGTGGGCCAAGGACGCACTTGCGAGGAAGTTGAGGAGCCTCGAGCAAGTCGCCATCCCCCGCGCGGAGCTCGTCGTCATGCTCGTCCTCTGCCCCGACGTCGACGTCATCCGCGACGCTTTGCAGCACGGAGTCCTCACCGCCCTCGACGCACGATTCATCGAAACCCTCACCCGAAAGGCGCAGCCATGAACAACATCCGCACCCGCACCGAGTACGAGCACGCCCTCGCCGCCCTTGGCATCTGCGTCAGCGCGAGAGTCCCCGTGCTCTTGTGGGGCAATCCCGGCGAAGGCAAGACCGCCGCTGTCGAGTCGGCGGCACAGCAGGGGTGGCATGTGGAGACCGTCATCATCACTCACTCGGAACCATCCGACTTCGCGGGGCTTCCTGTCGTCGCCCCCGGCGGAGCGGTCACACTCGCCCCGCCCGCCTGGGCGAAGCGACTCGCAGAACACGACGGCCCCTCGATCGCGTTCTTCGACGAGTTCAGCACCGCCAGCCCCGCCCTGCAGGCGGCGGCACTGCGCCCGCTCACCCACTACGAGGTCGGCTCCATCCAGCTGCCCGAGACGGTCGCATTCGTCGCGGCAGCCAATCCCTCGGATGTCGCCGCCGCCGGATGGGAACTGGCGGCGCCCACCGCATCCCGCTTCGTGCACCTCGACTGGGGCATGCCCTACGACGTCTTCGCCGAGGGTCTCGTCACGGGACTCTGGCCGTCGCTTCCGGTGCACGAGATCCCGAGCGACTACGCCGCGCGTCTCGACCACGAGCGCGTGCTCGTCTCGGGATTCCTGCGCGCACGCGAGTCGCAGTTGAGCGTCATCCCGAAGGATGCCGCTGCGCGCGGACGCGCATTCCCAACTCCGCGAACCTGGGACTACGCCGCACGCCTCTCCGCTCTCGCAGAGGCGGTTGGCGCCGACACCGAGGTTCGGCACCTCGTGATCGCCGGGGCGATCGGCGGCATGGCCGCCCATGAGTACATCCAATGGACGAACGCCAACGATCTCCCCGACCCGGAGTCGCTGCTGGCCGCACCGTCGCACGCCGACTTCTCGGGAATG
>CAYRUW010000271.1:0-2258 GCA_964427465.1 uncultured Diaminobutyricimonas sp. | reverse complement strand
AGACGTCGCACGAGCCCTGCCACAGCAACAGGCTATTCGGTGCTCACGGGAGCGCGGTCGGCGGAGCCGGCGCACCCTGACCGTAGGACGCTAGGGCGGCTCAGGCCGCGCCGTCGAACATCGAGGTGACCGACCCGTCTTCGAACACCTCGTGGATAGCGCGCGCGATGAGCGGCGCAACCGAGAGCACGGTGAGCTTGTCCCAGCGCTTCTCGGCCGGCAGCGGCAGCGAATCGGTGACGACGACCGAGTCGATTCCGGGGGTGTCGAGCAATTCGGCGGCGGGCGGTGAGAACACCGCGTGCGTCGCCGCGACGACGACCTTCACCGCGCCCGCTGACTTGAGCGCTTCGGCCGCCTTCGTGATCGTGCGACCGGTGTCGATTATGTCGTCGACGATCAGGCACACCCGGCCTTCGACCTGGCCGACGATCTCGTGCACGCTCACATCGTTCGGCACTCGCGGATCACGTCGCTTGTGGATGATCGCGAGCGGTGCGCCGAGCTTGTCGCTCCAGATGTCGGCGACCCGCACGCGACCCATGTCCGGGCTGACCACGGTGAGCGTGTCGGGGTCGAGGTTGTTGCGGAAGTGCTCGAGCAGCACGGGCATGGCGAACAAGTGGTCGACCGGCCCGTCGAAGAACCCCTGGATCTGCGCCGCGTGCAAGTCGATGCTCATGATCCGGTCGGCGCCGGCCGCTTTGAACAGGTCCGCGACAAGACGCGCCGAAATCGGCTCGCGACCTCGGCCTTTCTTGTCCTGCCGCGCGTACGGATAGAACGGGGCCACGGCGGTGATCCGCTTGGCCGAAGCCCGCTTGAGCGCGTCGATCATGATGAGCTGCTCCATGAGCCACTCGTTGATCGGATGCGTGTGCGACTGGATCACGAACGCATCGCATCCGCGCACACTCTCCTCGAATCGGGCATAGATCTCGCCGTTGGCGAAAGTTCGCGCATCGGTTGGCACCAGATCCGAGCCGAGAGCAGACGCGACGGCCTCGGCGAGTTGCGGATGTGCCCGCCCCGAGATGAGCACGAGTTTCTTCTGGCCGGTGACTTTGATTCCCGACACGTGTCTCGCTTCCCGCCGGCGTCCGGCTGCCGCAGCTATTCGTCGTTCTCGTCCCGGGCCGCGGCCGAGGCCTCCGCGGCCGCCGTGCCCGCCCGGTTCGACTCGACCCAGCCGGCCATGTTGCGCTGCGGAGCCACGTTCACCGCGAGCGCCCCGGCCGGCACGTCTTTGCGGACAACCGTTCCGGCCCCCGTGTAGGCTCCGTCCCCAATCCTAACTGGGGCCACGAACACGTTGTGCGAACCACTGCGCACATGTGAGCCGATCACGGTCTCGTGTTTTTTCACGCCGTCGTAGTTCGCCGTGATCGTGCCTGCGCCCACATTCGAGCGTTCGCCCACGATCGTGTCGCCGATGTAGCTCAAGTGCGGGATCTTGCTGCCCGCGCCGATGCGCGCGTTCTTGGTCTCGACGAACGTGCCGATCTTGCCGCCTTCGCCGAGAACGCTGCCCGGCCGCAGGTAGGCGAACGGGCCGACGGATGCGCCAGCGCCGATCACCGCGAGCGTAGCGTCGGTGCGCTTGACGTGTGCGCCCTCGCCCACCTCGCAGTCCACGAGCGTGGTGTCCGGTCCGATCACCGCACCCCGCTCGACCACCGTCGCGCCCTTGATCTGAGTGCCCGGCAGCAGTTCGACGTCTTCGGCGAGCTTCGCTTTCAGGTCGATCCACGTGCTCGCCGGATCCTGCACGGTAACCCCGGCGAGTTGCCAGCCGCGCACGATGAGCTGGTTCAACCGGTTGGCCGCCTCGCTCAACTGGGCGCGATCGTTCACGCCGCCGACGATCCAGTTCTCGCGCACGGGTACCGCCGAGACCGCTTCGCCGGCCTCGCGGAGGAGTCGGATCACATCGGTCAGGTACTTCTCGCCTTGCGCGTTGGCGTTGCCCACGCGTGGGAGTTGCTCGCGTAGAGCGCGAATGCCGAACACATAGGTGCCCGAGTTGATCTCGGGGATGGCGAGCTCGTCGTCGCGCGCATCCCGCTGTTCCACGATCCGGTCGACCGTCCCGTCGGGCGCACGCACGATGCGGCCGTAGCCGGTCGCATCGTCGAGCACGGCGGAGAGCAGGGTCGCGGCGTGCGCGGCCGCGCGATGGGCCTGGATGAGTCCGGTGAGCGTTGCGGCGTCCAGCAGCGGCACATCCGCGCTCACGACGACCACATCGCCGTCGAAAC
>CAYRUW010000270.1:0-2270 GCA_964427465.1 uncultured Diaminobutyricimonas sp. | reverse complement strand
GTCACGAACTCGGTCTCGGGGCGGGGTACGAACGCCCCCGGCCCCACCGCGAGCTCGAGCGAACGGAACGCCGCTCGCCCGGTGATGTGCTGCAAGGGCTCCCTCGCGCTACGGCGCTGGATCGCCTCGTCGATGGCGGCCGCCTCCACCGACGAGAGCGGCGCATCCGTCACGACCTTCGCTTGCACTTCGCCGCGCGAGATCCCGAGCACGTGACCGATGAGCAGTTCGGCGTCGGCCTCGGGCGAGGGCACCCCCGCCTCGGCGAGCGCCGCCACGGCGCTCTCGCGCAGCCGATTCAGGCCCATTGCGCGGCCATCGTCGGCTTGGATGCCCGACTCGCTCACTCGGCCTGCTGCGCCGCAAGATGACGCTGCCACGCGTCGGCGACGAGCTGTTCGAACACGTCGGCGTCGAGCTTGGCGAGGTCTTTCACGTACAAGCAGCCTTTGCCGGTCGTGTGCGGTCCGAGCGCTTCGAAACGCGGATCCGGCCGGTTAGCGTCGTAGACGCCGTAGACCGTGAGCGCGGCCTTGCGGGGCGAGAGCCCGACCACGAAAGTGTCGCCCTCATGGCCGCTCGCGTAGCGATAGTGGAAGCTGCCGAAGCCGATCATCGAAGGGCCCCACATCGTGGGCTCCTGTCCGGTCACCCGACGCATGAGTTCGACTGCCGTTCTCGCATCCTCGGCCCGGCGCGGGTCGTCGACGCTCGAAAGGAACTTCTCCACCGAGTCGCCCGAGGGCTTGGTCTGCACAGCCATCGGGTCAGGCTACTCCGTGTCGCCGAGCTCGGCGAGACGCGCTTCCTCGTCCGCGCGGATGCACGACTCGATCACCGGGTCGAGCGCGCCGTCCATGACCTGGTCGAGGTTGTAGGCCTTGTAGCCCGTGCGGTGATCCGCAATCCGGTTCTCCGGGAAGTTGTAGGTGCGGATGCGCTCGGAACGGTCCATGCCCCGGATCTGGCTCTTGCGCGCATCCGACTGGGCTGCCGCGAGTTCGTCCTGCTGCCGCGCGAGCAGGCGTGCGCGCAGCACCCGCATCCCGGCCTCGCGGTTCTGCAGCTGACTCTTCTCGTTCTGCATCGACACGACGATTCCGGTCGGCAAGTGCGTGATCCTGACCGCCGAATCGGTCGTGTTCACCGACTGCCCGCCTGGCCCCGACGAGCGGTACACGTCGATCTTGAGATCGCTCGGGTTGATCTCGATCTCTTCGGGCTCGTCGACCTCGGGAAAGACGAGCACGCCAGTGGTCGAAGTGTGGATGCGGCCCTGCGACTCGGTCACGGGCACGCGCTGGACCCGGTGCACGCCACCCTCGTACTTCAAGTGCGCCCAGACGCCTTCGGCCGGATCGGCAGAACTCGACTTGATCGCGACCTGAACGTTCTTGTAGCCGCCGAGATCGGACTCGTCGCGCTCGAGCAGTTCGGTCTTCCAGCCTTTCGACTCCGCATAGTGCAAGTACATGCGCAGCAGGTCGGCGGCGAGCGAGGCGCTCTCCGCGCCTCCCTCACCACCCTTGATCTCCATGATCACGTCGCGGCCGTCGTCCGGATCGCGTGGCACGAGCAAGCGCCGCAAGCGTTCCTGCAACTCGGCGAGCTTCTGCTCGAGCGCGGGCACCTCTTCGGCGAACGCTTCGTCTTCGCGCGCGAGCTCTCTGGCCGCGGCCAGATCCTGCTCGGCCTGCTGCCAGGCGGAGTGCGCCGCGACGATCTGGTTCAGCTCCGCGTAGCGGCGGTTGATCCTCTTCGCTCTGGCCGCATCCGCGTGAACGGCGGGGTCCGACAGCTGACGCTGCAGATCCTCGTGCTCGGCCAGCAGCGCTGCCACTGACTCGAACACGCGCTACGCCTCGTGGTGTCCGTTGCCGTTGGCGTGGCCGTTGCCGTGGCCTGCGCCGGGCTGCGGCAGCGACTTCTGGATCTGCATCAGGAACTCGACGTTGGACTGAGTCTCCTTGAGCTTGCCGAGCACGATCTCGAGCGCTTGCTGCTGCTCGAGGCCCGCGAGCGCACGCCGCAGCTTCCAGGTGACCTTCACCTCGTCGGCGCCCATGAGCATCTCCTCGCGCCGGGTGCCGGACGCGTTGACGTCCACCGCGGGGAAGATCCGCTTGTCGGCGAGCGAGCGCGAGAGCCGCAGCTCCATGTTCCCGGTGCCCTTGAACTCCTCGAAGATGACCTCGTCCATCTTCGAACCGGTTTCCACGAGCGCCGTGGCGAGGATCGTGAGCGAGCCGCCGTTCTCGATGTTGCGCGCC
>CAYRUW010000269.1:0-2273 GCA_964427465.1 uncultured Diaminobutyricimonas sp. | reverse complement strand
CCAGTTTTACGCACCCGGTGCTTCAGTTTTGTTGTGATTTCACCTCCTTCCCGGCGGGGGAGGGGCTGCCGGCCTGCTGCCGGAGCAGCCCGTCGAGTTCGCGGAGCCGGTAGCTACGACCGTCGATATGGACGACATGGCAGTGGTGCAGCAGCCGGTCCAGGATCGCGGTCGTGAGCACCTCATCGCCCGCAAAGATCTCGGGCCAGTCGCGGACGTGCTTGTTGCTGGTCAGCACGATCGAGCCCTTCTCGTAGCGCGCACTGACCAGCCGGAAGAAGAGGTTCGCCTCGTGGCGGTCCAGGGGCCTGAAGCCGACCTCGTCGACGATTAGGAGCGCACTGTTCAGGTAGCGCTTGGCCTTGAGCCGGCGCGGCGGAATCGCCGCATCGGCGGCGAGCGCATGCATGAGGTCGTCCAGCACGAAGTGCGTCACGCTGAATCCGTTCTTGACCGCCTTGACGCCGAGCGCGACCGCGAGGTGGCTCTTGCCCACGCCCGGCGGGCCCATGAAGAGCACGTTCTCCTTCGCTCGGAGATATGCGCAGGTGGCGAGCGCCTCGATCTTCGTGCGGTCGATCCGGGGCTGAAACGTCCAGTCGAAGCCCTCGAGGGTCTTGCCCACGGGCAGCCCCGAGAGCTTGAGCGAGGTCGCGATCCGGCGCTCGTTCTTTTGCTCGATCTCACGCTCGAGCACGCGCTCGAAGAAGGCGAGCGGGGCCAGGTCGTCGCGCGCAGCCTCTTCGACGAGCTCGCCGATACACGCGGCGGCATGAGTGAGCTTCAAGGCCTCGCACTTCTCGGCGAGGCCGTCCAGGTCGACCCGCGGCTTTCGGGCCGTCGCCTGGGGGCTCATCGGAGCACCTCGACGAGTGCGGCATACTGGTCGATCGGCCGCGTGAGTGCGGCCGGATCCGGCAGCGCCGCCCACGTCCGACCCGATGCCCCCGAGAGGCCGGCCACCTGAAGACGTCCGCGCCGGCCGAGCGGCGTCGGCCGAAGCACGCGCTCGGTGGAGTCGCCCTCGAAGTGAGACGGCTCAAGCAGCAACCGCGCTTCGGTCCGCCTCGGCCAGCGGGCGATCTCTCGGCCCTCGGAGCGAATGGAGACGAAGCCGTGAAGACCGTAGACCTCCACGTGGCGGCCCGCCCACGCGAAGGGGACGCTGTAGCGCCGTCCCTCGAAGCTCACCAGGCAGTCGCGAGAGACGGGGCGGCTTACGACCACATCGAAGGGCGCCTCCATGGTCGGCACCGGTTGCAAGACGAGCCGCTCGCGGCGGAGTGCCTCCCGTACGCTCGTCCCCGTCACGGGGCAGGTGAGCGCATCCAAGAGCCGGTCGGCGCGCTCATCGAGGGCCGACTGGAGGCCTTCGACCTCGCTCCAGTCGCGCTCGAACAGGTCGCCGAAGCGGCTGCGGAACGTCCGCACACTCCGCTCGGTCTTGCCCTTGTCGCTCCCCTTCCGTGGGCGGCAGGGATCGACCTCGAAGCCGCATTCACGCGCAAAGATCGCATAGGAGCGGTTCAAGACCGCACTCGCACCGGCCCCCTTCGCCACGCCGGTCTTGAGATTGTCGATCCTCACCCAGAGCGGCACGCCGCCGTAGCGACGGAAGAGCTCGAGGTGACCCGTGTGCCAGGCGAGCTGGTCGGCCGTGCGGCTCGCCCACGCAAAGCGCGCCCGGCTGTGCGAGAGCGTGCCGACGAGCACGGGCAGGAGCACGCGCTCACCAGCGATCGTCGTCCGGACCTCGAACCAGTCGTGCTGCGCCTGCACGCCCGGGGGCGTCTCGACCCGACGCAGGGCCCGCAGCTTCGGTACGCCGTAGGTGCGCCGAAGATGCCGGACCACGGCCTGGTAGCTGCCGCTGTAGCCGTAGTCCCGTGCGAGGAGGTCATAGACTCGGCGGGCCTGCATCGGCCGGCCCTCGCCGGTCAGACGCGCGTCCTCGGCGGCCTCGAGGATCGCCCGGATCGCGTCCTCGTAGCCGTCCGTGGCCGTCGGCTGAAGCGCGCGGCCGTCGGGCCCTGGCCCTTCCGCGCGCTTCTTCAGGCGGTAGCGGAGCGCGCCCTCGCTCACGCCCATCTGCCGGGCGACCTGCCGGACCGAGGTGCCTTTGTGCACCATGTCCGCTGCGACCATGATCTGCTCCTTTCCCAGTTTGGCCACCTGTGCCCTCCGTGCGTGAAGTCGTCACGGAGGGTGCCGAATTCCCCGAATTCGGCAAGAGGCGGGTGCGTAAAACTGGGTGTCTCCAGAGGAGCAAGATG
>CAYRUW010000268.1:0-2288 GCA_964427465.1 uncultured Diaminobutyricimonas sp. | reverse complement strand
CTGCTAGACGCGGGCTTCGAGATGACCGGGCTCAGGGTGTTCGACTTGTTCCCGAACACCCATCATCTGGAGGCCGTGGCCTCGTTCGCGCGGGCGAGCCGTTCCCCCAATCGGGGGTGACCGGCAAGTAGATTGGTTTTCGGCTGGCCTCCGGCCGGCGTGCAAGGAGACGCGCATAACAGTGGCAGAGAAGACCGGATACGCAACCGGCCCAGGTTCCGGATCGGCGACGAAGCCGGTGCGGGTCGCCGTCGTCGACGACCATGAGTCGGTGCGGCTCGGACTGAAGGCCGCTTTCCTGGACGAGGGCTACGATTTCGTGCTCGCTGCCGCTACCGTGCAGGAACTGATTGACGGCTTGAACGGCACCGAGGTCGACGTGGTGATCCTGGATCTCTCGCTCGGCGATGGGTCGAGCGTGACCGAGAATGTGAAGCGTGTGCAAGCCGCAGGGGCCGCGGTGCTCGTGCACAGCATCGCCGATCGGGTCGCGAGCGTTCGCGAAGCGCTAGCCGCTGGTGTCGCGGGCGTGATCCCCAAGTCTTCAGCGACGAAGACCGTGATTCACGCTGCCGCCACGGTCGCGCGTGGCGAAGTGCTCAACAATCTCGAGTGGGCGACGGCGATAGACGCGGACCGGGATTTCGCGAAGGCGCAATTGGGCCGGCGCGAGCGTGAGATCCTGCACCTCTACGCATCCGGGTTGCCGTTGTCACGCGTAGCCGACCAGCTCGGCATCGGCTACGCGACCGCGCGGGAGTACCTGGACCGCATCCGGGTCAAGTACATCGAAGTGGGCCGGCCGGCTCCGACCAAGGTCGATCTCTTGCGCAGAGCGGTTGAGGACGGCATTCTGCCGGGTCTCGATCCGGATGGCGGCGATGGCGGCTAGCGGGCAGTCCCGCTCCGCTTCTCCTGCAAAGCAACCGCGGAACCCGATCAGCCGCCGGCAGGTCGAAGCGGTGATCTCGCGATCGGTGGCCGGATTCGGCATCGTGTTCGGGGCGCAGACCGTGCCCATTCTGCTCGGGCAGTTGGACGAGGCCGATCTGCTCTGGCGTCTGACGGCGATTCCGGCACTGTTCGGTGGCCTCGTGGTCGCGCTCGCTTTCTCGATTGTGCGAAAGTTCGTGCGCACCGCTCATGGCGTGGTCGCAGTGGTCTACCTGGTGGCGATGCTGACCTGGCCGCTCGCGGTGGTCGAACCGATCTCGAGCGAGGTCAACCACTGGCTCTACTATTTGCTGACGGTGGCCACGGCGACGGCGGCCATCGCGTTCGCCGTGCGGCTCGCGGCCGCGTATCTGTTCGTCGTGCCGATGATCTACGCGTTGATCCGGATGACGCCGGCAGGCGGGGGCGCGCCCTGGGAGCGCAGCATCCTCGACGCGGTGTATTCGATCATTCTCGGCGGTGCCGTGATGATCATCGTGACAATGCTGCGCCAGGCGGCGGCTTCCGTGGACATCGCACAGGCCATGGCGCTCGACCGGTATTCGCTCGCGGTGCGTCAGCACGCGACCGAGATCGAACGCGTCGAGGTCGACGCGATCGTGCACGACAGCGTGCTGACCACTCTGCTGGCTGCTGCGCGCGCCGATTCGCCGGATTCGAAGCGGATCACCGCGACGATGGCGGGCAATGCGATCCGGCACTTGCGTGAGGCGTCGCGCGCGCCCGTCGAAGGCGCTGCGACGAGTCTTGGCCGCGTGGCGCGCCGGATCGCGGATGCCGCGGCGGCGATGCCGGCCGATTTCGAGGTGCAGCGCGGCCAGATCCCGGACCGGGTGGTGCCCGCGGCGACGGGCGATGCGATCTTCGCCGCGGCCATGCAAGCAATGGTGAACAGCATCCAGCACGCGGGTGGCGATCACGTGCGCAGGTGGGTCGCGGTGGCAGGCAATTCCGACGACGGCATCGACGTGCGCGTGCGCGACGCGGGGATCGGTTTCGATGTCGCGGACGTGCCGAACGAACGACTAGGACTCAAGGTCTCGATCCTGGAGCGCATGTGGAACGCTGGCGGCACAGCCGAGGTCAGCTCCGCGCTCGGCCGCGGCACGATGGTCACGATCACGTGGCCACGTCTGGAGCCGCTTGAGCCGGAGGCCGTCGAAGGCGAGGCGGAACGATGATCATCAGCGTGCCGCGTTCGCTCGTCGTCGGCATGGCGGCGCTGTTCTCGGCGTATCACATCGTGCTTGCGAGCTATTCGATCATGACTCCCAGCAATCCGGTGCCGGTGATCGCGGCGATGGTCGTCTACGGCCTGGCGACCGTGGTGAGCC
>CAYRUW010000267.1:0-2313 GCA_964427465.1 uncultured Diaminobutyricimonas sp. | reverse complement strand
TGGCGCGTTCCCTGGGCGTTCCGGTCGCGATGGACTGCGATATTTCCGCCGTGGTCGGGGACCTCGCGGATCTCGATGGGCGCCGGTGGCTCGGAGCGATCGATTCGGCTCGGGGTGTGGTGGCCGCACTACCGCTGGCCAACCCAGCAAATACGATGGACAATGTCAGATATACACTGCCGCTAGTCAAGGGAGATGACAGGTGATCGACGCAATCAACCACACGGGAATGACAGTCGCCTCGGTCGAGAGGTCATTGGAGTTCTACCGCGACACGCTGGGCATGGTCGTCGAAGAGGCCAGGTCCGGAGAATGGGATGGCGAGTTCCTGTCGAAGCTCACCGGGCATCCCGGGTGCCGGCTCCGCATCGTCATGGTGCAGGCCGCCGACGGCAGCAGGGTGCAGCTCGAAGAGTTCCTGCATCCCCGGCTCGAAGCGAACGCACCCGCATGGGCTCGCCCCGGCGGCGGCCACTTGTGCATCGAGGTCGAGAACATTCACGAGCTCGCCGACAAGCTCCGGGCGAACGGCTACGAGATCGTGTCGAACCCGCCTGAGCCCGTTCCGCTGCCGAAGGAGAGCGTCAACGCCGGCGGCTTCATGATGGGCGTGCTCGACCCGGACGGTCACGTGATCGAACTTCTGCAGACGCCCACCCGGCGCGCCTGAGACCGTGATCGCGATCTTGCAGGCGGGGGAGCGGCAGTGACCGAACAGGTTCGGGTCGGCATAATCGGCGGCGGGATGATCGCCAAGGCGCACGTCATCGCGCTGCGCGCCTTGCGCTCGTATTTCGGTTCCGACGGCATCGAGGCCGAGGTGGTCTCGGTCGCCGACGCGACCGAGCAAGCCGCCAAAGAGGCGGCGCGAGACTACGGCATCCGGGATTGGAGCACCGACTGGCGCGAGCTGCTGGCGGATCCGAATGTGGATGCGGTGACGATCGCGACCCCCAACGACATGCACGCCGAGATCGCGATCGCGGCGGCGGCCGCGGGCAAGCACGTGCTGAGCGAGAAGCCGCTTGCGCACACCGTCGAGGCCGCGCGCAGCATGGTCGCGGCGGTCGAGGAAGCCGGCGTGGTCAACAGCGTCAACCTCAACTACCGCAGCGTGCCGGCGATCCAGTACGCAAGGCGGCTCATCCAGGAAGGCGAACTCGGCGAGATCGTGGGTTTCCGGGGCGCATTCCTGCAGGATTGGGGCGCCGATCCCGCGGTGGCCAGGTCCTGGAAGTTCGAGGCGAAGCGAGGCGGTGCCGGTCCGCTGCTCACGGTCGGCTGTCACGTCGTCGATCTGGCGCACTTCCTGACCGGGCTCGAAGCGGTCGACGTGGTCGCCGCGGCCGGCACCTGGATCACCGAGCGCCCGCTCCCGAGCAGCCGGAACACCTATGCCGTCGCCGAAGGCCCCACCGAATACGCGCCCGTGGATGTCGAAGACTTCGGGTCGTTCCTGGTGCGGTTCGGCAATGGCGCGGTCGGCACTGTTGAGACCAGCCGTCTGGCCTCGGGCCGGGTCAACCACTGCTTCATCGAGGTCAACGGCACCCACGGCTCCCTTGTCTTCGACTACGAGACCATGAACGAGATCCAGGTGTGGACCCGGCGCAACAAAGGTCTCGGCTTCAACCGCGTGCTCGTGGGCGCAGAACAGGACGGAGGCCTGTTCTGGTCGCTCGGCGGACTGGGTGTCGGTTTCGCCGAGACCGCGACCCTGCACATGCGGGATTTCGTTGGCGCGATCGTGCGCGGAGGCGAGGCCTCGCCCAGCTTCCGAGACGGCTTGCGAGCGCAAGAGGTCGTCGCGGCCGCACTCCGCTCCGCGGGCAGCGGCGCTTGGGAGCCCGTGTCGTATCCGGCTGCCAGGAAGGAGGGATCATGACCGAAGGGACCCCGGTAGAGGTGGTCAACCGGCAACCGCCCGGCAGGCCAGAGCCCGCGCCGTTGCGGGTGGTCCACGCGGTGAGCGAAGGGGCTGCGGTCGTTGCGGCGCTCGTCGCCGGGGCGATCATGCTGGGCATCGTCATCGATGTGCTGTTCCGGACGATCTTCGGCGGCTCGGTGCACGGTCTGCTCGAACTTGTCGAGACGTTCATGGTGCTCGTTGTGTACCTGGGGCTCGCTCAGGCCGAGCGCACGAAAACGCACGTGCGGATGGAACTGCTCACGGGTTCGCTTCCCGTGCGGGTCCGGCTCGTTGTCCGCAGCCTGGCGATGCTCGTGGCCACCGCGGGGTCGGGCTTGTTCGCATACGCCTCGTTCCTGCGGGCAGTCGACTCGGTGCAGATCCTCGAAGTGCGGGTCGGTCTG
>CAYRUW010000266.1:0-2337 GCA_964427465.1 uncultured Diaminobutyricimonas sp. | reverse complement strand
CGCTGGTGACCACGGTGAACAGCAGCGAGATGAGCGGCAGCAGGGCCACCAGAAATGCGGTGAACACGAGCGCGGTCACGAGCCGATCTTTGGCCTTGCGCAGTCCTTCGACCAGGTACGAGATCGCGAAGATGCCAACGCCGTGCAGCACCGCACTGAAGAAGACCGCGCCTGCAATGTTGAACTGCTCGGTGGTGCCGCCGAGCTGCATGAGCAGGAAGATCGTGAACACGATCGCGGTGGACCCCCCGAGCACCGCCCAGTTCGCATACCCGGGCAGACGGCCGTGGGTGAGAGAGTTCCGGATAGAGTTCGCGGTGCCATTGGCCATCAGTCGGCCCCCGAGAACTCTTTGCGCCGGTTCACGACGTAGCGAGCGATCGCGTTGACGACGAAGGTCACCACGAACAGCACCAAGCCGGTGGCGATGAGCACGTTCACGCCAGTGCCGAACGCCTCCGGAAAGCTCAGTGCGATGTTCGCCGCGATCGTGTTCGGGTTGGCCGATTGCAGCACCGCGAACGAGACGACGGCCGCGGGTGAGAGCACCATCGCCACCGCCATCGTCTCGCCGAGCGCCCGGCCGAGCCCGAGCATCGCCGCCGAGACGATGCCGGGCCTGGCGAACGGCAAGACGGCCGTGCGGATCATCTCCCAGCGGGTGGCGCCGAGCGCGAGCGCGGCCTCCTCGTGCAGCACTGGGGTCTGCAGGAACACTTCGCGGCAGATCGCCGTGATGATCGGCAGCACCATGACCGCGAGCACGATCGACGCGGTGAGGATGGTGCGACCGGTGGCGGATGCGGGCGGGGCGAACAGCGGGAACCAGCCGAAGTTCTCGGTGAGCCAGGTGTAGAACGGTTGCACCGCCGGTGCGAGCACGAGGCCGCCCCACAACCCGAACACGACGGACGGCACGGCCGCGAGCAGGTCGACGATGTAGCCCAGGCTCTGGGCGAGCCGGCGTGGCGCGTAGTGCGAGATGAACAGCGCGATGCCGATCGATACCGGGGTGGCCATGGCGAGCGCGAGCGCCGACGACCACAACGTGCCGAACGCCAGTGGCCACGCGTACTCCCAGAAGTTCGCGCCGTCGAGGATCGGCGTCTCGTCCGGGTCGGCGACGAGTGCGGGCAGGCTCTGCGCGATGAGGAAGACGGTGACCGCGGCGAGCACTACGAGGATCAGTACCCCCGCTCCGCGGGACAGGCCCGAGAAGATGCGATCGCCAGGTCGTTGTTTCACGCGGCGCCCTGTCCGATCAGAGCGATCGCGCCCTGTACCTTGTCTCGGAGCGTGGCCGAGATGGGGGCCGAGCCGGCGAATTCGGCTGCCGCCTGCTGACCCTCCTCGCTCGCGATGTGGCTGAAGTAGGCGTGCACGAGTGCGCCTTTGCCGGGGTCGCGGTATTCCTCGCACCCGATCAGGTAGCTCACGAGAACCAGCGGATAGACCCCGGCGGCGGTTGAGGTGCGGTCGAGTTCGATCGCCAGGTCGCCTGCGTCGCGGTCTGCCACGAACGGCGAGGCGTCCACTATCGCCGCGGCAGCCTCCGGCGAATACGACACGTACTCGTTGCCGACCTGCAAGGCCACGGTGCCAAGATCGCCGGCCCGGGATGCGTCGGCGTAGCCGATCGTGCCGGCACCGCCCCGGACGGCGTCGATGACACCGGACGTGCCTTGCGCGGCCTCGCCGTAGGGGATCGGCCAGGAATCGTCTGCCCCGGAGTTCCATGCCTCGGGCGCTGCCGCGGCAAGATACTCAGTGAAGTTCTCGGTCGTGCCGGAGTCGTCCGAGCGGTGCACGGGGGTGATCCGCAGATCGGGAAGTTCGAGTTCGGGGTTGTGCGAAGCGATGGCCTCGTCCGACCAGTTCTCGATCTCACCGGTGAACATGCGGGCGAGAGTCACGGCGTCGAGGTTCACGCGGTCGATTCCGTCGAGGTTGAACACGACGGCGATCGGCGAGATGTACAGCGGCAGTTCGACGATGCCGCTGCCGGGTGTGCACGAGCCGAAACGGCCGGACTCGAGCTCGCTGTCGTGGAACGCCCGGTCCGATCCGGCGAAGTCGCTCGCGCCCTCCATGAAGGTGTCCCTGCCCGCACCGGACCCGACCGGGTCGTAGTTGACGGTCACATCGGGGTTCGCGGTCTGGAAGCCGGCCACCCAGACCTCTTGGGCGGCCTGCTGCGAGGAGGCGCCGGCCCCGACCAGAGTGCCGGAGAGTGCGGTGTCCGTCCCCGGCGTCTGGCCGCCTTCGTTCGAAGCGCACGAGGCCAGGAGCATGGCTCCGGCCACGGCGAGGGCGGCGGCGCCGCCCGAACGCGTGATG
>CAYRUW010000265.1:0-2346 GCA_964427465.1 uncultured Diaminobutyricimonas sp. | reverse complement strand
TTGCTTCGCGCGCTGCTCGACCGGCGGGAGGTCGTTTCGCGCGCTGCTCGACCAGCGGAAGGCCGGGGCGCGCTCGAAGGCGCCCCCGGCATCCGGTGTCACTGCACCTCGATCGTCCAGTCGCCGTCGGCGCTGACCGCGACCACTGCGGGCCCCGCGCCCCAGCGAACGGTGCCCGAGTAGGCGCCGATCTCGTTCACGACCAGGTCGGTGTCATTGCCATAGAACCAGATCGCGAAGTTGCCGCCACCGTTGTGCGTGAGCTCTGCTGGGCCGGCGGAACCGCGGTAGATGAGCACATCATCGCCGCTACCGGTCGCGCTCGCGCCGTCGAACTCACGCAGCGAGTGGATGGAGTGCAATGTGACGGTCCACGCGCCGTCCGCCGTGATCTCGAACGCGTCGGTGCTCTCGCTGACTCGCGTGTCGAAGATCACGGTTCCCTGGTATCCGCCGATGGTGTTCACCAACAGCTCCTGTTGCTCCATGTCGGCGTCCAGGGACCAGATCGCGAAGTTGCTGTCGCCGTCATGAGTGAAGGTGGCGAAACCGACCGTGTCTTCGCCGTCCGGCAATTCGATGGCGAGGATGTCGTCGCCGGAGCCGGAGTAGCTCATGTCGTCGGGGATGACCACCGGCTCGGCAGGTTCCGCCGCTTCGGTCGCTTCCGGCTCGCCCGGCCCTTCCTCCGCTTCGGTCGCGGTGACGGGCTCGTCGGTCCCGTCGGCCGGTGCTGCGGGGTTCGCCATGTTCTGTTGCGAACTCAGCGAAGCGACGAAGCCGACGCTCACGCCGATCGCAACGAAGAACGCGACGCCGCCGAGCACAAGACCGGCGATGCTCTGGCCGCGCCTGGTCTTGTTCTTGCCGACGAGCGCCCCGATTCCGAGACCAACCGCTGCGAAGGCGGGCAGGAAGGCGATGAAACTGAGCACCGGAATGCTCGCGAACACGATCGCGACGATGCCGACGACGAGCGCGGCGAGGGCGAGCCCGTTCTTGCCTCGTCCTGGCGGGGGCGCCGCGGTTGCCGGTTCTTGCTCTGAGGCGCTTGGCGTTGGGGCGGTAGCATCCGCTTCGGCCGTTTGCCCCGGCGTAGGCGACCCCGGCTCCTTCGGCTGCTCGGGTTTGGTGCTGTCAGACATGGCTGTCTCCTCTTGATGTTCCACCTCGCGGTGGCTTCGGCGCCGGCCGGCATCCGGTCGGCGACCCGCACGCAGCGAGTCGATCAGTTGACCAGCGCCCACCGACACTCAGCGAGCCACACTCTTGTTTGCCCCGCATTTTGGGGCAGACTCGAACGCATCCAGGCCGTACCGCACGGTGATCGGGTGCGAGAGACTCGAAACGCCTAGGTCGGCTGGCGGCGCGACGAAGGGAGGGGGCGCGGTGAGCAACTTCGATTTCGTGCGCCCCTGGCCGGCGATTGCAGAAGCAGCGCACCGCGCTGAGCACTACACCTTCGGTGACCCGCGGTCCGCCGTCTTCCACGCCCGCCGGGCGATCGAGCTCACCGTCGACTGGTTGTACCGGGCGGATGCCAGCCTGAGCGAGCCCTACAAAGACGACCTGGTGAGCCTGCTCTACGAACCGACCTTCAAGCAGCTGGTCGGTTCCGCGGTGCTGACCAAGATGGACCTCATCCGCAAGAAAGGAAACATTGCGGTTCACCGAGCAGCGCCCGTGCGTGACACCGAGAGCCTGCCGGTCGTGCGCGAGCTGTTTCACGTGCTCGTCTGGTTGGCCATCCGGTATGCACCGAGCCCCGAGCAGCGTCCCGATCCGCGTCGCCCGTTCGACGCCGCTTCCATCCCGCGCCCGCAGCCCGGGGCGGCGGCCAAGAGCCGCGCGCAGCTCAAACAACTCGCCGACGAACTCGCCGCCAAGGACGCAGCCCTCGAGCAGGCCCGGGAGGAGAACGACGCGCTCTCCGCGGAACTCGAGGCGCTTCGCGAACAGGTGGCTTCGGCAAAAGCCGCGAACGCAACGGTGCCCGACACCCACGACTACCGCGAAGACGAGACGCGCGATCTCTTCGTTGACGTGCTGCTGCGCGAAGCGGGCTGGGCGCTGGCGGACGAACGCGACACCGAATTCCCGGTCAGCGGCATGGCGAACAACTCGCCCGACGGCAAAGGCTTCGTCGATTACGTGCTGTGGGGTGACGATGGGCTGCCGCTCGGACTCGTCGAGGCCAAGCGCACCCGTAGAGACGCCAACGCGGGTCAGCAGCAGGCGAAGCTCTACGCGGATGCGCTGCAAGCCCGGTTCGGGCAGCGGCCGGTCATCTTCTACACGAACGGCTACGAGCACTGGATCTGGGACGACACCCAATACCCGCCCAGA
>CAYRUW010000264.1:0-2356 GCA_964427465.1 uncultured Diaminobutyricimonas sp. | reverse complement strand
GACGCTGCCGCCGGAGACGATGACGACCGAGTCCGCGCGCTGCAGCGTGGCCCGCATCACCGAATGCACGATGCCGGTGCCGCAGTCGGTGAGCACGACCGAGTAGAACCGCGCGCACAAGTCGGCCACGATGTTGTAGTCGTTCTCATCGAACGCCTCGGAGAGCAAAGGGTCGGTGTCGGAAGCGAGCACATCCAGGCGCGTCTCGTCCCGTGAGATGAGTTCGCTGAAGTCGGTGAAGTTGCTGACCGAGCCGGCCTGCGCGACCACGTCGCGAACCGTCGCCCTGGTCTGCTTGTTGACCCGCTCGGCGAGCGTGCCACGGTCGGGGTTCGCATCGATCGCGATCACGCGGTCGTCGCGCACGTCGGCCATAGCCATCCCGAGCAGCGTCGTGATGGTGGTCTTGCCCACCCCGCCCTTGCGGGTGAGCACGGGCACGAACCGGGCTTGACCTTCGAACTTCTTGGCGATGCGCGCCTCGAGCGCCTTGCGCTCCCGCACTCGATACGAGTCGCCGAGATTGACCGTGCGTAGCGTGGCGTTGTACACGAGGCTCGGCAACGTGCCCTCGGGCGCGGGCTTGCGCACCTTGCGCTCGTCGAGCAAGCGCTCGGGTGTGAGCATTCCGGAGTGCTCGCGCACAGGGCCATCCGCTTCGGCAGAAGCGGCATCCCGTGGTGCCGATGCCACCGGAACGAGCCGCACCGATTTCAGGCCGGAGTCCTCGCCTTCCACGTACACCGGGTCCACTGGGACCTCTGGGATCGCGACCGCCTGCTCGTCGTCCGGCGCGGAGTGCACAGGCGCCGGTAGGTCGACGTTGATCATGAGGCTCTCGGGGAGCTCGGTTGCGCGATGCGCGTCGGACTCGAGCAGTTCGCCGTGCAGTTCTTCGTCGGCCGGCTGGGACTGTCCGGCTTCAAGAACCTGGCCACGGCTGCTCGGTCGCTTGCGTCTGTTCTCCGTCACGGGGGAACGGTTCCTTTCGCTAGCTAGCAGGAGTTAGTTTAGTCGTCGCGCAACGGGCGACACGCCCCGTTGACGGACTCTCAGCACTGCGCCCGCCCTCCCGCGCAGGCCTCGACGGGCGAGCCGGCCGGGGGCAACCACGACGGTTTCGCCCCAGGTCACTCCACGACGATCAACAGGTCACCGGCATCCACTTGCTGAGTCGCGGGAATCGCAAGCCGTTTGACCGTGCCGCCGACCGGGCTCGTGATCGCGGCCTCCATCTTCATCGCCTCGATCGTGGCCACCGCTTGCCCGGGACCGACCTTCTGGCCTTCAACGACTTGCAGGGTGACCACGCCCGAGAACGGCGCGGCGACTTCGCCGGGTCTTGCCGGGTCGGCCTTCTCAGCAGACTTGGTCTGCACGTCGATGCTCGCATCGCGCACGAACACGGGCCGCAATTGACCGTTCAAGGTGGCCATCACAGTGCGCATGCCGCGTTCGTCCGCCTCGCCGATGGCTTCCAGTCCGACGAACAAGCTCACGCCCTTTGCGATCGTGACCACATGCTCGACCCCGGGCTTGAGCCCGTAGAGATAGTCCACGGTATCGACCACCGACAGGTCCCCGTACTGCTCCCGGAGCTGCTGGAACTGTTTGGTCGGGCCGGGGAACAGCAACCGGTTCAGCACTTGCCGCCGGGCGCCCGATTCGCCTTCGAGCGCCTGGCGGTCCTCGTCCGAGATCTGCTCGGTGCCAAGCTTCACCCGGCGGCCTTCGAGCACTTTCGTGCGGAACGGCTCTGGCCAGCCGCCGGGCAGATCGCCGAGCTCGCCGGCCATGAAACCGATCACAGAATCGGGGATGTCGTACTTGCCGGGGTTCTGCTCGAAGTCCGCAGGATCGGCGTTCGTCGCGGCGAGCTGCAGTGCGAGATCGCCGACCACCTTGGACGAGGGCGTTACTTTCGGCGGACGGCCCAGAATACGATTCGCCGCGGCATACCAGTCTTCGACCTTCTCGAAGTGGTCGCCGAGTCCGAGTGCGATCGCCTGCTGGCGCAGATTGGAGAGCTGGCCGCCGGGGATCTCGTGCTTGTAGACCCGTCCGGTCGGACCCGGCAAGCCCGATTCGAACGGCGCGTAGGCGCGTCGAACGGCTTCCCAGTACGGTTCCAGGTCGCTCACCGCTTGCAAGGCGATGCCAGTGTCGCGTTCGGTGTTCGCGAGGGCGGCGACGAGAGCGGATGCCGAGGGCTGGCTCGTCGTGCCGGCCATCGGTGCGCTCGCGACGTCGACCGCATCCGCCCCGGCTCGAGCAGCCGCGAGCAGTGTCGCGAGCTGGCCTCCCGCCGTGTCATGAGTGTGCACGTGCACGGGCAAGTCGAACCGCTCGCGCAAGG
>CAYRUW010000263.1:0-2375 GCA_964427465.1 uncultured Diaminobutyricimonas sp. | reverse complement strand
ATGACCGCGTTGCGTGCAGTCCTGCCGCGGTAGGCGTGCGAGCCCGGGTCTTGCGAGCCCAGGTAGGCCTCGACCTCGGTCAGGCGCACCGCCACACCCTCGTGCCGGATGATCGCGCCGAGCAATCGCGGGGCGACCTCGATCGCAGGCCGTTCGAGCACCGCACGGTCGAACGACCCAGCCCGGCCGGGCCCACCGGCACGTGCTACGCCTCTCGCCGTCCCATCCGCCTCCGCTTCCGTGCGCCCCGTCATCGCACGAACGCGCCGCCGCTTCGTCGCTGCATGCCGCCGGCGATCACGTGACCGGCTCGAGATCGCGCACGCGGGCGGTGAGCTTCGCGAGCTGTTCCTCCACCCGGCCCGGAGCGGTGCCACCGACGCCGTCCCGGCTCGCGATCGAACCGGCCACCGTGAGCACGGAACGCACCCCGGGCGTCAGCAGCGGAGAAATCGACACGTACTGTTCGTCGCTCGGCTCGTGCATCTCGAGATCGTTCTCTTCGCAGAACCGCACGAGCGCTCCCGAAATCTCGTGCGCATTCCGGAACGGCACGCCCTGACGCACGAGCCAATCGGCGACATCGGTCGCGAGCGAGAAGCCCTCGGGAGCCAGCGCCGCCATCCGCTCGGTGTCGAACCGCAAACTGGCCACCATGCCGGTGAAGGCCGGCAGCAGCAGCTCAAGCGTCTGCACCGAATCGAACACCGGCTCTTTGTCTTCTTGCAGGTCGCGATTGTAGGCGAGCGGAAGCGCCTTGAGCGTCGTGAGCAGACCAGTCAGGTTGCCGACGAGGCGACCCGCCTTGCCGCGCGCGAGCTCGGCGATGTCGGGGTTCTTCTTCTGCGGCATGATCGACGAGCCCGTCGAATAGCCGTCGTGCAAACGGACGAAACCGAACTCGCGCGTCGCCCACAGGATGATCTCCTCCGCGAAGCGTGACACGTCGATGCCGATCTGCGCCGCGATGTACGCGAACTCCGCGACGACATCCCGGCTCGAGGTCGCGTCGATCGAGTTCTCGGTCGGCGCGCCGAGGCCCAGTTCGTTCGCGACGAGCACCGGGTCGAGCCCGAGCGAACCGCCCGCGAGCGCGCCCGCCCCGTAGGGCGAAGCGGATGCGCGAACGCGCCAATCCCGCAGCCGTTCCAGATCGCGCACGAGCGGCCACGCGTGCGCGAGCAGATGGTGGCCCAGCAGCACCGGCTGCGCATGCTGCAAATGGGTGCGGCCGGGCATCGGGGCATCGCCGTGCGCCGCGGCCTGCGAGGCGATCGCGTCGATGAGCTGCACGACGTGGTGACCGACCGAGGCCGCGTGATCGAGCAAGTAGAGCCGGATGAGCGTGGCGATCTGGTCGTTGCGGCTGCGGCCGGCACGCAACCTGCCGCCAAGCTCCTCGCCCACGACCGCGATGAGTTCGCGCTCGAGCGCAGAATGCACGTCTTCGTCGGACTCGAGCGGGCGGATCGTGCCGGCTTGCACACCGTCGAGAATCACGTCGAGACCGGCGAGCATCCGCTCGAGTTCCGGTTCGCTCAAGTGGCCGCCGGCGGCGAGCGCCCGCGCATGGGCCTTGGAGCCTGCGATGTCGTAGGGCGCGAGCCGCCAGTCGAAGTGGGTCGACTTGCTCAGGGCCGCGAGCTCGGGCGAAGGTCCGTCGGCGAACCGGCCGCCCCACAGGGCGCCGGAGCCGCCCGGATCACTGGCTTCGGCCATCCTGTTCTCGCCTCGCTTCCGTGCTCAAGTGGTTCCCGGCAAAGGCGCCCGCGGTGTCGGGCTCAGTTGCCGAGATCGCGTCGGGCAGAGATCTTGCTGGGCAGGCTCCAGAGTTCGATGAAGCCCTTCGCCATCGACTGGTCGAACGTGTCGCCCGTGTCGTAGGTGGCCAGCTCGAAGTCGTACAGGCTCTGCTCACTGCGCCGACCGGTGACCGTCGCACGGCCACCCTGCAGGGTCATCCGGATGTCTCCGCTCACCGAGCGCTGCGAGTCGTCGATGAACACGTCGAGGCTACGCTTGAGCGCCGAGAACCACAGTCCGTCGTAGACGAGCGAGGCCCACTCGTTCTCGACGTTGCGCTTGAACCTGTTCAGATCGCGCTCCATCGTGAGGTTCTCGAGCTCCTCGTGAGCTGCGATCAGAGCGAGCGCGGCCGGCGCCTCGTACACCTCGCGGCTCTTGATGCCGACCAGACGGTCCTCGACGATGTCGATGCGGCCCACGCCGTGCTTGCCGGCGAGCGCGTTCAACTGTTCGACCGCTTGCAGCGGCGACACGGCCTCTCCGTCGATCGCGACCGGCACGCCGGACTCGAACGTGATAGTCACCTCGTCGGCGGGCTTGGCCGCGGCCGGGTCCTGCGTGTACTCGTA
>CAYRUW010000262.1:0-2379 GCA_964427465.1 uncultured Diaminobutyricimonas sp. | reverse complement strand
CATCGAGGTGCTCAAGCGCATGGGTGACGACCTCACCTGGGAGAACTGGATCTCGACCGCGGAATCCGGCACCTACGAGACGATCGCGAGCGGCGAGATGAGCTTCCTGCCCTTCGACGCCGACAACCCGCGCACTCGTCGACCCGGCATCCAGATGGGCTTCGCGGTGCTCGACCCGAAGGCCACCGACGGACGAACAGTCGTCGTCAAGGACTGGGCCGACTGGTTGTCGCTCCACTGATCAGCCGGTTCGGGCCCGCGGCATCCGCCGCCGCGGGCCCGACCGGTGACCACTGCATAGAGAGGTTGGGAGCATGACGGACTTCCTGCAAGTAGCGATCTCGTCCCTCGGACAGGGCAGCGTCTACGCGTTGCTCGCCTTGGGACTCACTCTGATCTACCGATCAACCACGACGGTCAACTTCGCGCACGGGGCCCTCTTCATGCTGGGCGCCTTCATCGCGCTCGAACTCATGATCCTGGGGGTTCCGTATCTGCTCGCCGTCGTGCTGGCGATCGTCATCATGGCGCTGCTCGGATGGGGCATCGACAAGGTGGCCTTCGAGCCCCTCGTGAAGAAGGAACACGTGGCCCAGGTGTTCGCGACGATCGCCGTGTCGTTCGTGATCACGGGCGTCGTGCGCTTCTTCACGGTCGACCAGCGTGGCATGGCGCCGATCTTCGGAGACAACGCCTACCTGCGGATGGGGGAGCTCACGATCAACACGCAGCACCTCGCGATGATCGCGAGCCTCGTGGTGGTGAGCCTCGCGCTCGGCTGGTTCTTCCAGCGCACCCGGATCGGGCTCGTCATCCGCGCCTGCACGAGCAATCTGCGTGGCGCCGACCTCGTGGGCATCAACGTCAAGCGCGTCTTCGCCATCATGTGGAGCCTCGGCTCTGCTCTCGCGGCGCTCGCCGGAATCCTCGTCGCCCCGACCCTGCTGGTCGGCCCCGACATCGGAAACCGGCCGCTCGTGATCGGGCTCGCCGCGATGGCGCTCGGCGGATTCGGGTCCATCCCGGGGGCGCTCATCGGCGGCCTCGCGATGGGACTCATCGAAGGCTTCTCGGGCTACTACATCTCGACGCAACTCGGCGCCGTCGCCGGACTCGTTGTCGTGCTCGCGGTGCTCGTGTTCCGTCCCAATGGTCTGCTCGGCATGCGGCAGACCCGAGTACAGGCGGTGGGTAGCTGATGGCGCACCAGATTCTGGAGAGACTGCGCGAGCGGGCGCTGCCGGCCGCACCCGATGTGCTCGGGCGCACGCCGCGACGGGTGTGGATCGGTCGGGCGGTGGGGATCGTGGTCGTCGCGGTCGCCGTGCTCGCGCCGGTGACCCTCAACGGGTTCCAGCTGTTCATCCTGTCGCTCGCGCTGTGTTACGCGGTCGCGACGATCGGCTTCAACGTGGCCCTCGGATGGGCGGGGCTGTTCATCTTCACGGGGGCGGCGTTCTTCGGCCTCGGCGCGTTCGTCAACGGTCGGCTCACCCTGCTGGGGCTCCCCGCCGAGATCTCGCTCCTGCTCGCCGCGGTGATCGGCGGTGCTGTCGCGCTCGTGCTGGGGGCGATCACGGTGCGGTTGAACAACTACTACTTCGCCATCTCGGGCATCGCCTTCATGTTCGTGCTCGACTTCTTCTACCGGAACTTCTCGGAGTTCACAGGTGGATACTCCGGGTTCGGCATCCCTGCTCCCGAGTTCCTGGTGCTGGGTTCGCGACCGTTGTTCTCGCAGAGCGGCATGTACTACGTGGGACTCGTGCTCGTCGTGATCGCCTACGTCGTCGCCCGCTGGCTCGAGCGCACGCCGCTCGGCCGCGGGTGGCGCACGGTGCGCAAGGACGAGCGGATCGCCGCGGCGCTCGGCATCCACGTCTGGTGGAGCAAGCTCTGGGCGTTCACGATCGCCTCGACGCTCATGGCGCTCGCGGGAGGCTGGTTCGGGTTCCTGTCGCTGAGGTTCCTGCCCGAGACCTACATGTTCCGCGAACTGATCTTCCTGTTCCTGATCCTCATCGTCGGCGGACTCGGATCGGTGCGCGGCATGATCATCGGCTCGCTCGTGCTCGTGCTGTTGCGGGAGTACCTGCGCGGCTTCCCGGGGCTGAGCGAACTGATCTACGGCGTCGCCCTGCTCGTGGTGGTGCTGTTCTTCTCGAAGGGCATCTACGGGGCGATCGCATCGCGGTGGCGAACGGTGAGGGAGGGAGCACTATGACGAGCGAACCCGTGCTGCGGGCGACCGACATCGTCGTCCAGTTCGGCGGACTCACGGCGGTCGATCACATCTCGATCGACCTGCACCGGAAACGGATCACGGGCCTCATGGGTCCGAACGGTGCGGGCAAGAGCACCTTCTTCAACGCCGTGAGC
>CAYRUW010000261.1:0-2392 GCA_964427465.1 uncultured Diaminobutyricimonas sp. | reverse complement strand
CGCGGCTACTCGACCCACGGTTGGGCCACCGGGCCGGTGGAGATTCCGAGCGCCGGCACTTCCGGGGTGCTCGAGGGCAGTTCGTGGAAGCCGATCCGGTCGTAGAACGTTCTCGCCGCGGTGTTGGTCGCGTCCATCGTCAAGTGCACTCCGCCGACGCCGCGCTCGTGCAAACGCGCCCTGAGCGTGTCGATCAGCCGGCGGCCGAGCCCTTGCCCCTGAGCTTCCGGCAGCAAGTCGATGTGCAAGTGGGCGGGATACTGGTCGAGTTCCGGCAGCAGCATCCGCCTCGGCGTGAAACCGAGGTGCACGATCGACTCCTCCTGGGTCGCCGGCGGATCATGGTGGGTGTATCGCGAAGCCAGGAACGGCAGCCAGCGCCGCTCGAACCACGACACGAACTCGCGGGTGTCCGACACGGCTATGACGTAGCCGACCACGCGGGTCGGGGAGGCCACGACGAAAGCGAGCGACGGGTCGAACGCGACATATGGTGCGGCGAAGACGTCGCCCACGAGGTCGTCGCTCACGTACTTGCCCGTGGCATCCCGCCCGGCATCCGCGGTGCGTACGCATACGTCGTAAAGGTCCGCGATGTCGCGCGGAGAATAGGGGCGGATGCGGTAGGTCACGAGCGCCTCCGGGGCTCGTCCGCCGCAGCCCGCTCCCGATTCAGCACGTGCGCGAACGGTGCCCACACGACGATCGCGACCCCGGCACCCAGCAGCAGACCGCCGAGCGTGTCGCTCAGCCAATGCGCGCCGAGGTAGGTGCGACTTAGCGCCATCAACACCGAGTACACGGCCCCGAGCACCCACACCCACGTGCGTGCGAAGACGATGCCGAGCGCGACCGCGATCGTCGCCGCGTTGGCGACGTGGCCCGACGGGAACGAGCCATAGTCGGTCGCCACCAGGATCTCCTCTGGTCGGGCACGGCCGAAGACCTGTTTGAGCACTTGCACGCTCACAGCGCTCAGGATCGCGGCCAGCAGATAGTAGCTGGCTGCCCACTTGCGACGGCCGGCGATGAGCAGTATCGCCGTCGCGATCGGTACCGCGAAAACCGCGAACCAGCCGCCGCCGACGAAGTCCATGAGCCGCGCCGGCAGCTCCAGGAAGGCGCTGCGCACCCCGAGCACTTCATGCATCCATTCGGCGTCGAGTTCAAGCCCGGTCTGCCGGAACGAAAGCAAAGCGCCCGCACCCACCACGACGCCGATCGCAACGGTGGCGCTGACGAGCGGCCACAGTCGCGAGACCTTCGCGGCCTTGCGCTCGCGTTCCCGTTCCGGGGAGGGCATACCGGCAGGTTATGGCAAGCGGAGGCGCGAGCGGTGGCCGACGGGCGTTTCCGTCGGCGCGACTAGCGTGCGAGTTCGGGCACCGTCCTCGGCCGGACAACGAACCACAGCGAGAGCATGCCGACCGTGACCGTGCACAGCATGACCGTGGCCATGGGCACCGGTCCGGTGATCTCGAACAAACCCACGAGCGGGGAGATGACTCCGGCGAGGCCGAAATTGAGTGCGCCGAGCACCGAGGCCGCGGTGCCGGCCTCCTTCGCATGGCCCGCGAGCGCGAGCACTTGCACGCACGGGAAGATGAAGCCGCAAGACATGATGTAGAACCACAGCGGGATGAGCACCCCGGCCAGTCCCCCGCCCAGCGCGTCGAGGATCACGATCGTGGCGGCCGCCGCGAACTGCAGCACGGTGACCACAGCGAGAATCCATTGGGGACCGAAGAACTTCGCGAGCCGGGCACTGGCCTGCACGCCGAACACGACCCCGATCGAGTTGATCGCGAACAGCAGGCCGTACTCTTGCGCGTCGAGGCCGTAGACGTCTTGGAACAGGAACGACGAAGACGACAGGTAGGCGAACAACCCCGAGAAGTTCATGCCTGCAAGCAGCGCGATGCCGATGAAGATGCGATCGGTGAACAGTGCGCGGTAGCGCTGCCCGGCGGTCGAGTGGCCCGGGTCGATTCGGCGCGACGGGGGCAGCGTCTCGACGATGAACAGGGCCGCGGCGAGGATCACCAACGAGCCGTAGATCGCCAGGAACGCGAAAATGCCCCGCCAGTCCACGACCAGCAAGAGCTGCGAACCGATCACGGGCGCGAGGATCGGCGCGAGTCCGCTCACGAGTGCGAGCCGGGAGAGCATCTTGACCAGCGGATAGCCGCCGAACAGGTCGCGCACGATCGCCATCGCGACAACCCCGCCAGCAGCGGCGCCGATGCCCTGCAGCGCACGCATCACCGCGAAGAACGCGAAATCCGGCGCTAGGCATGCGCCGAGGCTGCCCAGGATGTGCACGGCGGTGCCGAAGACGAGCGGCATCCGCCTGCCCACCTTGTCGCTCCAAGGGCCCACGAACAATTGCCCG
>CAYRUW010000260.1:0-2397 GCA_964427465.1 uncultured Diaminobutyricimonas sp. | reverse complement strand
GATCAAGGCCCGATCAAGCGCTGTGTAATGCCAGGCATCGCAGAAATAAAGCAATTTCTGAAGTCGTTTGCCCGACATCGAGCGCCCTGACTCCGTGAGGACATATTTTGCAATCTCAAGTGCGGTGGTCATGCGGATCACCCGCTCTCACTCTTCTCTCAACGGACCGCTGGGCGTTGCCCACATTGTTGTCCACAGGTTATCCACAGCAGTACTTGACAACCATAATATTGCCGTACTCGTCCGACACGCTACGGCTAGCGGCGAGTCGGAGCGTATCGGGAGGACGGCCTTCAGCACCTCAGCTTCCTGCCAAGGTCTCGAGCCTTGTGGCTCGTGCGTTGCGGTCGGGGTCGGCAGCCGCAACCGGTGACCGGTGCACCTCGTCGTCACGCGAAGCCCGCGAGCGCTAGGCTGGTTGGCTGGGCGCATTCGCGTCCGCCCACCAGATACGTCCAAGGAAAACCTGTGGCACAGCCGTCAGAACCCGTCGTCCTCGCCGATCCCGAAGTGATCGCCGGGCTCGACTATTGGCGGACCCTGCCCATAAAGCAGCAACCGGACTGGCCGGACCCGGATGCCGTCGGCGCCGCATCCGCCGAGATCGCGACCCTGCCGCCGCTCGTCTTCGCGGGCGAGGTCGACATTCTGCGCGACCGGCTCGCCAAGGCTGCGCGTGGCGAGGCTTTCCTGCTGCAGGGCGGCGATTGCGCCGAGACCTTCGCTGGTGCCACGGCAGACCAGATCCGCAACCGGGTCAAGACGATCTTGCAGATGGCGGTCGTGCTCACCTACGGCGCCTCGATGCCCGTGGTGAAGATGGGCCGCATGGCGGGGCAGTTCGCCAAGCCGCGTTCGAGCGACACCGAGACCCGCGGCGATGTGACTTTGCCCGCATACCGTGGCGACATCGTCAACGGATACGACTTCACTCCCGAGTCCCGGCAGGCCGACCCGCGTCGGCTCGTGCAGGGTTACCACACCTCGGCGTCCACGCTGAACCTGATCCGGGCGTTCACTCAGGGTGGTTTCGCCGATCTGCGAATGGTGCACAGCTGGAACCGCGGTTTCGCGGCGAACCCGGCTAATCAGCGCTACGAGGGACTCGCTCGCGAGATCGATCGCGCGATCAAGTTCATGGAAGCGGCCGGTGCCGACTTCGACGAGCTCAAGCGCGTCGAGTTCTACTCGAGCCACGAGGGCCTGCTCATGGACTATGAGCGCCCGATGACCCGCATCGATTCGCGCACGGGCACGCCCTACGACACCTCGGCACACTTCCTGTGGATCGGTGAGCGCACGCGCGATCTCGACGGCGCGCACGTCGACTTCTTCTCACGCATCCGCAATCCGATCGGGGTCAAACTCGGACCGTCGACGACTCCGGAGGTCATGCGGCAACTGATCGACAAGTTGGATCCGGATCGCGAGCCCGGGCGGCTCACGTTCATCACCCGCATGGGTTCGGGCAAGATCCGCGAAGCGCTGCCGCCTTTGCTCGAGGCGATCAAGCGCATGGACGCGACGCCGTTGTGGGTGACCGATCCGATGCACGGAAATGGCGTGACCACGCCCACCGGCTACAAGACCCGCAGGTTCGATGACATCGTCGACGAAGTGCAGGGGTTCTTCGAGGCGCACCGCGCCGCGGGAACGCATCCCGGTGGCATCCATGTCGAGCTCACAGGCGACGATGTGACCGAGTGCCTGGGCGGTTCCGAGATGATCGACGAGGCTACCCTCGCCACGCGGTACGAGTCGTTGTGCGACCCACGGCTCAACCACATGCAATCGCTCGAGCTCGCGTTCCTGGTCGCCGAGGAGCTCGGCCGCAGCTGATCGCGAGGCAATCCAGCAGGGCTGGTCAGTCGAAAGCGTCCGCTTCGATCTTCACCTTGGAACCGCGTTTTGCCCACTCGCCCGGCCCGGGATCGGCATCGTCGACCTCGGCGAACAGGGGATTGTTCCAGTGCTGCTTGGGGATGTTCGTGTCCACGTCGACCTTGAACTCCAGAGCTTCGAGCGCGGCCACGGCCTTCGCGATGGTCATGTCCAGGATGTCCTGCGGAATCTGAACGAGGTCCGGGCCTTTCGAGATCGTGAGCGTCACGGTGTCACCGGTCCGGATCGGGGAGTCGGTTCCCTCGATCCCGACCACGAGGCCTTTGTCGATCGAGTCGTTGAAGCGCTCTGCGCCCCGTTCGGCGTCCAATCCGACGTCCGCGAGCACTTGCGCCGCTTGCTCGAAGCTGCGGCCCGACACATCCGGCAGCGCGCCCGCCGAGACCACGAGCCGAACCGGCTGGAGCTCGCCGTACTGCGCCGTATCGGCCAGGCTCTGCCATTCGCCGTCGATCGTGCCGAGCAGATCGAGAACGGTGCCTTGAGCGACATCGG
>CAYRUW010000259.1:0-2423 GCA_964427465.1 uncultured Diaminobutyricimonas sp. | reverse complement strand
GTGACAACATGGCGGTGAGAGTCGCTGCGAACCCGATCCCGTACTGGCTGACGGGCACGGTGTCGAATAAGAGCAAGGAGAACCTCGACGTCGCCTTCCGCGATCTGTCGGCGATCGGGTTCTCATCGGTCAAGGCGGATGTTCCCGAGGGCATGACGGTTCCGGAATATCTCGAGTGGGTGGGCGAATACACGCTCGCCCCCGCGGTGAGCCTGTACAACTCGACGTTCGATCGCAGCACCCCGGTGCCCGAGGACGTGGAGAACGCGAAGCGGTTCGCCGCCCAGCAGCACGAACTCGGCCTCACGGTGACGATGCTGTGCCCGATCTTCGTGCCCGAGCGCCTGCGGCAGCCCGCTGTCGGCGCGGAGTTCGACGAGGGCCGATTCCAGAACATCCTCGAGGACATCGCGGCCGTCGCCGATGCGATCCGCTCGGAGGGTGTCTACCCCGTGCTGCACGGTCACGTCGGCGGTTGGGTCGAGACCGAGACAGAGATCCGTCGCGTGCTCGACACGCTCGGCAAGGACCGCCTCGGCTTCGGCCCGGACACCGGCCATCAGACCTGGGCGGGGGCGGATGTCGCCACGCTGATCCGGGACTACTCCGATCGCGTGCGTGCGATCCACATCAAGGACGTCTTCCCCGACCACATCCGCGAGAATCGCAATCCGGCGCACTCCTACACCGACATCACCCTCACCGGGCGCCACTGGGCGGAACCGGGCAAGGGGGTCGTCGATTTCGACGCCGTGCTGGCGGCCATGCCGGCCGACTATTCGGGCGACTACATGATCGAGGTCGACGTGCCGAGCGCGAGCACCAGCAGGTACGACTCGCTCAAGCAGTCCTACGACTGGGCGGTGAGCAAGCTGAGCTTCGCCAGCATCTGAGACGCGGTGGGTGGAGGGCGTGCCTGACCTTCACCCACCCGGATGTTCCCGAGTCGGGGGCGGTGCGTGCCGCCCCCGACTCGTTCGTGTGCGCCCAGAAGGTGAGCGGGATCAGGCCGTCAGCGGCGCCGCCGGGAACACGACGGGGGTGAGGTCCACCTCGAAGTCCGCATCCAGGGGGAACATCGGACGTGGGCGCCTGGTATACGGCAGGCGGGTGAAGTCGAGGTCCGTGCCCCCCGGGGTCACCGCGAGGAAGGAGCTCGCGGCGAGCGCACGTTGACTCGGGAACTGGTAGCCGTTCTTCACCACCACCACATCGAAGCCGTCCGGGGCGAGATAGGCCACGTCGGGCAGCATCCCGGGAGCGAAGGCGGGGTCGTCGGGTGCCACGTATGGTGCCCGCCCGGTCTGCACGAGCACCGAGATCCTGCCCTGCTCCAGCAGCGCCCCGACCGGCGCCCGCTCGGCATTGTGGAGGATGCGAGCGACGCGCCAGGGTCCCGGGAACGGATCCCCGAACCGGTCTTCGTCGTGGGCGCCGATCGCCCGCTCGAGGCGGGCGTCGAGGCCCGCCGCGGCCGCTGCGGCGACGGATGCCGGATCCACCAGCCCGGCGAAGAGGTAGCGAAGACCGGTGGGATCGGCGTGCTCGCGTCGGGCGGTCGCGTGCAGGGCCCAGGTCATGTCGCCTCCGGCGCCGGCGGTCACGTTGTCACCCGAGTCGCTGATGAACACGGGGCGAGCCGATGCGCGCGCGAAGTCCAGCGCCTCATCCCACGTGCCGTTGTTCTCCATGATGAACTGGAAGCTCGTGCGGCGCGCCCAGAACTCGCGCGCGAGATGCTCGGCGCACGCCGCAGCCTCTTCGGCATCCGTGCCGATGGCGAGCACCGCCGCGGCGCATCGGGTCTCGTCGGCCCAGGCGCGCCCGACCCAGATGGCGGCGTCGTCGACGCGGTAGTCCTTGCGCGCGGCGGCGAGGGTGTCGAGGAAGAAGGCGCGGCCGGGCTCTCCGAGGGTGCTCGTGCGCTCACCCGACAACAGCACCGGAACGCGCACCCACGCCTTCGCGGGGCGGCGGCCCGAGCGCAGTGCGTCCACGAGCAGCGCGATCGCGCGGACGCGGGTCTCGAGCACGTCGATGTGCGGGGAGTGGCGATGCGAGGTCGCGATGTCGACGAGCTCGATGAAGCGACGCGAGACGTTGCCGTGCGGATCCATCGACGTGGCGATGAGCGCGCGAGGTCCCACGATCGCACGCACCCGCTCGAGAAGGTGTTCTTCGAAGTTCTCGCGCCCGTGCACGGTCATGGCGCCATGGATGTCAAGGTAGACGCCGTCGAGCGGGGCCTCCGCGTGAGCGAGCTCAAGCCGCTGCAGCAGTTCCGTCTCGATCGCGTCGGCGAACGCGGCATCGACAGGGCCTCCCGGCGGCGCGACAGCCCGCACGAGCGGTACCCACGCGACATCCGACGCGTCGCCGAGCGCATGCGACAGCTCGGAGCCGACACGACCGCATCCCATGAT
>CAYRUW010000258.1:0-2439 GCA_964427465.1 uncultured Diaminobutyricimonas sp. | reverse complement strand
CACCAACACCACCACCCCCCCAACCCCCACCAACCAAACCCCCACAAACCCCCCCACCACAACCACCCCGCCGCCACCGCCCCAGCCCCACAATCGCCGACGCCGCGGGGTCGAGAGCGACCGCAGCCACCAGTCGTCGAGGCGCGAGCCGCGTGGCTCGTGGGCGGCGCTTTCGTAGCCGGTGCCAAGGCCCGCGAACACACCGTCGTTCGCGCCGTCGCTTGCGCTGCGAACGGACTCGGCCGTGTCGCTCTCGTGGCCGGGCGCACTCACCCGGCCATCGTAGCGATGCCCGATCGACTGTCGGTCAAGCCGCTGCATGCCGATCGCATTTGCACCCGCAGACTGCGACCGCAGGGGAGGATGTAGGTGTGATCGTTCTGACCGGCACCCCGATCGGAAACCTCGGCGACGTGTCGAAGCGACTCGTGGAAGCTCTCGAGAATGCCGAGGTTATCGCTGCCGAAGACACGCGCACCGCACTGCATCTGATGCGCGCCCTCGGCATCCAGAACCGGCCCCGCCTGATCGCGCTGCACGAGCACAACGAAACGGCGCGCGCCGCGCAGCTGGTGGCGCTCGCGCGAGATACGGATGTCTTCGTGCTCACCGACGCCGGGATGCCCACCGTGAGCGATCCCGGGTTCTCGCTCGTAGCAGCAGCCGCCGAAGCGGGCGTCACGGTCACCGCCATTCCCGGCCCGAGCGCTGTGCTCACCGCGCTCGCCGTCTCGGGACTGCCCACCGACCGGTTCGCATTCGAAGGGTTCGTACCGCGCAAAGGACGCCGGGCGCATCTGGCGACGCTCGCCCGCGAAGACCGCACCATGGTCTTCTTCGAAGCACCGCATCGGATTGCGACCGCGCTCGAAGACTTCGCGGCCGTGTTCGGCGCCGACCGCCGGGCCGTCGTGTGCCGGGAACTGACCAAGCTGCACGAAGAAGTGGTGCGCGGCACTCTGCGCGAACTCGCCGAAAGGTTCGCCAATGGTGCGCGGGGCGAGATCTGCCTGGTCGTCGCCGGGGCAGTCGCGGAACCCGCGGATGCGGAATCCGCGATTAAGCGCGTGCTGACACTTGTGGCTTCCGGCACAGGGCTCAAGGATGCTGCGGCACAAGTGGCGGAACTGACCGGCCTGGGCAAGCGCGAACTCTACGAAGGGGCGCTCGAGGCGCGAAAGACCGAGTGACCGACGGGCCGGCACCTTCCGGTCAGCGCGGCGCGACGCTCGCGTTCAGCCGCTGAACTTGCTGCTCGCTCAGATCGAGGTCCGCCGCCGCCGCGGAATCGGCGATCGTGCTCGGCCGCGAAGCGCCCGGGATCGGGATCACCGTCGGTCCGAGCCGCAACTCCCAGGCCAGCATGACCTGCTGCGGGCTCGCGCCGACCACTTGTGCGACCGCGGCGAACGCCGGATGCCGGCTGCCCGCATCCGCCGCGCGGCTTGCGCCGCCGAGCGGAGCCCAGGCCAGGAACGCAATGCCGTGTTGCGTGCAGAAGTCCAGTTCCGCGAGCGAGCTCGTGAAGTCGGCCGAGAACCGGTTCTGCACCGACACCAGCCGTTCGCCGAGAATGCCGCGAGCCACCTGGATCTGCGGAATCGACGCGTTCGACACCCCCGCCATGCGCACGACGCCCTCGTCGATCAGTTCCGCGATGGCTCCGATCGAATCGGCGTAGTCCACTTTCGGGTCGTGGCGGTGCAACTGGTAGAGCCCGATCGTTTCGACGCGCAAGCGACGTCTCGAGTTGTGCGCGGCTTGCTTGAGGTGGGCCGGGCTCCCCGCGCGGTCCCACGGTCCATCGGTCCGGTAGATCAGCCCGCCCTTGGTTGCTACGAGTACCGCCGAGGCGTCCGCGCGATCGGCCAGTGCCTCGGCGACAAGCTCTTCGTTGTGCCCCTGCTGGTCGTCGTTCGTCGTGTAGGCATCCGCGGTGTCGATGAGCGTGATGCCTGCATCCAGAGCGGCATGGATGGTTGCGATCGCCTGGCCCCGCTCGGGGCGTCCGGGCAGCGACAACGGCATCGCCCCGAGCCCGATGGCACTCACCTCGCGCCCGCCGACCCTGCGGAACCTCATGCGCGCACGGTACGGCCGGTTCCTTGGAAGTAGCGCAGACGTGTGGGATCGCTGCACCCGACCCGGGCTGCCACGAACGCGAAACCCCGGTGACTGCCCCGTACAATCGAGGGCATGCCCGGCGAGTCCTTCTATATCGCGACGCCCATCTTCTATGTGAACGATGTGCCGCACATCGGGCACGCCTATACCGAGGTCGCAGCGGATGTGCTCGCGCGCTGGCACCGGCAGCGCGGCGATGACACGTGGCTGCTCACGGGCACGGACGAGCACGGCCAGAAGATCCTGCGCACCGCGGTCGCGAACAATACGACGCCCGAGCAGTGGGCGGACGAACTCGTGGCCTCCGCGTGGAAG
>CAYRUW010000257.1:0-2443 GCA_964427465.1 uncultured Diaminobutyricimonas sp. | reverse complement strand
CGCGGTGGCCACCGGCTGCATGTAGGCGATCGCCTCGGAATTGTCCGGCTCCGCCTCCAGGGTCTGCTCGCCCGAGGCGACAAGTTCGCTTGCCGGGCCGACAAGAAAGCGAGTCGTCTGCTCGCCCTGCACTGTCGGCACGGTATTGAGCACGACCGTGTCGGCGGTGCCATTGCGGGCGAGCGCGGCGGCATACTCGAGCAAGGTGTCGGCCGCTTCGTCCCCTGTCAGCACCGAACCGCTCGTGTAGTGGATGCGCTTCACCCGCCCAAACTCACCTGCCACCCTGTGATCCGCCATCCGGCCGGAAACGTTCACGGCCGCTTGGCGGCGAGCGCCCAGCCGAACCGAAGGTGCCGGTAGTTCGTTGAGCCAGCGCTCAGCCGGAGTAGCGGATGCCCCAGCCGCCTTCCCAGCTCGCGCCCGGTTCGACCCAGCGCACTCCCTTTCCGGAGACGAAAGCACCGGCCGGTGCGGTCATCGGCTCGAGCGCCACCGCGAGACCCTGGCCACCGGCCTTCGGGAATGCGTGGTTGACGAAGACCTGCAAGTAACCCCACTCGTCGTCTTGCAGCAACGAGACCCGGCGTCCGTCGGGCGCGGTGAGCCACGCGCTCGCACCGTCTACCGTGTGCACCCCGCCGAAACCAGTGTCCAGGTGCAGGTCACCCGCCCTGCGACCTTCATGCAAGTCGAACTCCGTCCCCTCGACCGGCACCTCCCGCACCGGGTTCAGCCGGTCGTCGGTCTCGAACCGGCTCGTTGCGGACACCGTGAGCGTGAGCTCCTGCGCCGGCACGTCGCCGATGGTGAGGTACGGATGCGCGCCGACGGCGTAGGGCGCGGGCGCGCGCGACACGTTGCGAACCCCATGGGTCGTGCGCAATCCGTCTTCGCGCAATTCGTACCGCACGCTCGTCTCGAGCTGGAACGGGTACCCGTGTTGCGCGAACACGGTCGCCGCGAGCGTGATCGACGACTCGGTGCGATGCACCATGCGATAGGGCTGGTTGCGTAACAGGCCGTGAATGGCGTTGTGGCGGTCGGGCTCGGTGAGGTCCAGCTGCTGCACTTCGCCGTTCAGCCGCCAGCGGCCGTCCTCGATCCGGTTCGGCCACGGCACGAGCACGATCCCGGATGCGAACGGCGGCAGCGACTCCTCGGCGAACGGCTCGACAATGTCCACCCCGCCGATCCGGAGCGACCGCAGCGTGGCCGCGAGTTCCGTGACTATCGCACTCGTGCGCCCGAGGCTCAACTCGAACTGCTCTCCGGTCGCCGCCCGCATGCCGTCAGCCTAGGGCACAACGATGGGCCCCGGCCCTTGCTTCGTCGGCCGGGCCCGGCGAAGTAGGCTCAAATCCATGGGGAGCGTCGACCTCAACGCGGACATCGGTGAGTCGTTCGGCGTCTGGCGGCTGGGCGACGACGAAGCGATGCTCGAGGTAGTCACGAGCGCGAACATCGCTTGCGGCTTCCACGCCGGCGACCCTGCCATCATGCTCGGCAATTGCCGCGCTGCCGTGGCCCGCGGCGTGAGCATCGGCGCTCACGTAGGCTATCGACAACTCGCGGGTTTCGGCCGGCGCCCGATGGAAGTGTCCGCATCCGCCCTCTACGCAGAGGTCGTCTATCAGGCCTCGGCGCTCGCGGGAATCGCGCGGACCGCCGGCGGCGAGGTGCGATACCTGAAACCGCACGGCGCCCTCTACAACCGCATCGCAGTGGATGCCGAGCAGGCCAATGCGGTCGCGCGCGCCGCATCCGACCTGGGGCTGCCTGTGCTTGGTCTTGCCGGGTCGGAGATCGCCCTCGCTGCGGCACGGGTGGGAGCGGCCTTCCACGCCGAAGCGTTCGTCGACCGCGCCTACATGGACGACGGCTTGCTGGCTCCCCGCTCTGGCCCCGGCGCGATGATCGAGCCGGAAGCCGCCGCGCAACGGGCGTTGCGGATGGTCCGCGAAGGCGTCGTCGAGACCGTCGGCGGCCGCACCATCGGCGTCGAAGCCGACTCACTTTGCGTGCACGGCGACACTCCCGGCGCGGCCGACATGGCGCGTGCGGTACGCGATGCGCTGACCTCGGCCGGAATCGAGTTGCGGGCGTTCCGATGAGAGTGCTGCCCTACGGCGACCGCGCACTTCTGGCCGAACTCGAGACGACGAACGACGCGCTCGCGCTGTACGACTCGCTCGGCCGGCAGGTGCCGCCCGGCGTGCTCGAACTGGTTCCCGCCGCGCGCACCGTGCTCGTCCGAATCGACCCCGGCCGCATCTCCCTCGGTGCCGCGGAACGCTGGATCGCGCAGTCCGCCGGAGAGGGCACAACGCCGCCCGCAGGTGCCGAGATCGCGATCGACATCGTCTATGACGGCATCGACCTCGACACTCTCGCGGTCGCGCTGGGTCTTGGCCGCGATGCGCTCATCGAACGGCACCTGAAC
>CAYRUW010000256.1:0-2447 GCA_964427465.1 uncultured Diaminobutyricimonas sp. | reverse complement strand
GCTGGCCGCGCGCTCGGATCGGGACGGGATCGACGTGTGGGGGTTCCCGCACGGTCCGTGGGGAAAGGCTCCCGACGTGGAGGACATCGAGTCCGAGTTCCCGCTGCTGCACCTCTACCAGAAGTGGACGGGCGTGCTCGCGGCGACGGCGCTCGGCGCTGTGTTCGCCTACCTGTACCTCGTGTCGGGCACGATCTGGCTGCCGATCGCGCTGCACCTGCTCGTCGACCTGCGCGCGCTCGTGCTGCTGCCGCTCGTGCTCGGCAAGGTGTGGAGCAAGCGGGCCTAGCCGTGCTTCTTGCGCGACTTCCGAACCGTCGAGCCGGAGGCCCGTTCTTTGAACGACTCCTCTAGATGGGCCATCACCGACCTGCGTTCACCGGCTGCCAGGTTTCTCCCCGTGGCGCCCCGCGCTCCGACTGCAAGATAACCCGTGCCCCAGCCGCTCGACGTGGGTGCGCCATTGGGTGATGTGTGAACCGAGCTCAACTCAGTCCCCTTCCAACTGTTGGGTGGATCGTGCTGCACCGCCACTACGAATGAAGCGATGTTCTACGGCGAGTCGCAGAACCCAAGCGAAAGTGCTCACCAGCGCGAGCGCTAGCGCTACTGATGCGAACGAGTTCCAAACAATACCAGGGATTGCAACAAGCGTTGCTGGCACGATCGCCGCGACGAAGACTACGAGACACAACAAGATGTTAAGGAACGTCAGGCCTCGCGATAGAAGCGATGGGTGCTCGAGAGCTCGCGCGTTCCCACGGTTCCAGCTCGCCACAGCGATGGGCACTGCTAGTAGCGCTGGCAACAGAAATGAAAACGGTTCTTCGCTGGCGATCTGCTCGCGTAGAGCAATCGCACCCACGACGACCCACGCGGCCCAAGCGGACGCGGTGGTCGTGGCGAAGCTACCCGGCGCTCGCTCGAAGAACTGAGTCGCGAAAAGCACTTCTCCGTCGTAGTCAAGGTGTTGAATGTAGGCGTGTGCTCTGCGTTGGCCACGTCTGGGTTGAATCACAGCCCGAATGTCAAGCCGCTCCACCGGCGGAATGGTCCCCTGGCGCGCAAGGTAGGTGCCCTCGGGCCCCGAAACCTGCAGGTGGTAGCTCGTGGTGCGGTACGCGTTTGGGATCGGCATGAAAATGCGATTCAAACGAACTCCGAGCGCAAGCCGAATTGCATCGCCAAGTCGTCGCCACCATGGTTCCTTTCCGAGAGGCAAGAGAGGCGGGATGAGTCGGTACTCGAGTTTGAACCTAAACGTCCATGGCCACTCCCGTGCTCGCATCTCGTCGGCTTGAATCGTTGCACAGACAGCGTGATGGCGCGAGAGCTGATCTACGAGTGCTGACGCCGTGCTGAGGAGCTCGTAGCCGCCTGGCGAAGCCAGGGCCAAGATTCGAAGGCGGATCTCATGAATCTTCTGGTCGGCAGGCGCCCGGAACGAGGAAACGAGCTCAATTACGTCTGCCTCAAGCGTCTGTAAATAAGCGGTATAGGCATGCGTTCCCGCCGCATAGAACAACGACCGGAGCACAGCGAAAGACATCGTTAGCACGTCGCAGGTTGACAGCGTTGACACGCGGGACTCGTTGCGATAGACGCGCAAGCCGTCCTGGACAGTTCCCTTGGGGAACAAGAAAAGTGGTACAGCAAAATCGGGCTGGTCATCCGGATCCACCTCGCGATGCAATGCGACGACGTAGGACGTACTGAGCATGAGGGATCGGTGATATGGCTGGGCAAACTCCGAGATTCGCTCGAATACATCCTTGGGGTAGACAATCGGGTCAATAAAGGCCGCGGCGTGTGCAAACGACAACTCGCCTTCTCCATGGGTGGAGAAGAGATACTCCAACCCCTCTGCATCGTGGTATCGAAGCGGCGACGAGCTCTCGGGCATTGGGTGGGTTGCGGCATGCGCGCGAAGCGTCACCCACGTGTACGCGAGCAAAAGGAGAATTCCCACAGCGCTGATGACAAACTCAGCGGCGCCGTACTGCCCGCCCACGAGTACATGCGACGCGAGGTATGCGCCCAGGAGGACCATACACAAGACAAGAATTAGGCGAGTAGCTAACCGTGGTGGACTCAATATGCACCTCCACGAGCCACTGTCACAGTCGGCACCAACTGGCGCATGCCCCCAAACGGGGTCGGTCTAGTTTCGGGCGGCACAGCATCCCACGAGCTAACTCGACGGGCGATCGTCGGCGTGCCGCGCCAGGTGCCGCGCGTAGCGCTCGGTGAGCTGCACCATGAGGTCGGGCGTCGAGCGGTCGAGCCCGAACACGTAGCCCGCAAACCCAGGCAGCTCCGTCACCTTGGCGATGTTGATCTCGCCATCGAGTGTGAGGCCTGAGGCAGGCGCGCCGTAGAGGAAGCGGCCGTCAACCTCGATCTTTGCGGACGAAGCCGGCGAGATGCTGGTCGCTGTGGTGGAGAGA